>JANYLE010000457.1 GCA_025363795.1 Mariniphaga sp.
GGTGTTTAACGGCCCCATTGCTGAAGACTTTATTACGGGAACTGCAAATGGAATGTCGCGTTACAATAAGAAAATCAGAATAGTTATAGAAGGAGCTGAGTTTGCCGATTATTTTTGGCCAGCCATGGAACAATATGTCGAAATGACCCAGGAATACTGGCGAACGAACGGAGCATTTAGTCCGAATGTCACTATTCGCCTGGCTTCCGGAGGATATATTGGTGGTGGATTGTATCATTCGCAAACGACCGAGGGAACCCTTGCAACTTTCCCCGGTATCCGAATAGTTTATCCTTCTTTTGCAGACGACGCGGCCGGTTTGCTCAGAACCTCAATCAGATCTGCAGGACCAACGCTTTTTCTGGAACCAAAAGCACTTTATAATGCACCGATAGCAGCAACTCCGATTCCAGATGATTTTGAGGTACCATTTGGTAAGGCAAGAATTCGTCGTGAAGGAACTGACTTAACTATTGTAACTTATGGAAATACAACCCATCTGTCACTTAAAGTTGCTGAACGGCTTGCAAAGGAAGGGTCTAATCTTGAAGTAATTGATATTCGCTCTTTAATACCTCTAGATAAAGAAGCCATCTTGCAGTCTGTGAAAAAAACAGGTCGTGTTTTAGTAGTTCACGAAGATAAAGTATTTGGTGGTTATGGTGGCGAATTAGCCGGTATTATTGGCGAAGAAGCTTTTGAGTATTTAGATGCACCCGTTCGCAGGGTTGGTTCCGCATTTACGCCGGTAGGCTTTAGCAGAATTCTGGAAGCTGCTATTTTAATTAATGAGGAGAAGATTTATACTGCTGCTCAGGCACTTTTAAAATATTAATTTGAGAATTTGATTCCGAAATATTAATGATGTATCGAATGAAAAAAGTAGGTCTTTTTTATAGTTTTAATTCCAGAAAAACGGCAAAAATAGCCGGCATTATTCACAATTCATTCTCAGGAGATGAAGTTCAACTAGTTAATGTTGATGAGGTTAAAAAAGAACATTTTCTGGAGTTTGAAAATCTGATTATCGGAGTTCCTACCTGGTTTGATGGGGAATTGCCAAATTACTGGGATGAATTACTTCCAGCCCTTGAAGAGATTGATTTTTCGAATAAGAAAATTGCTGTTTTTGGATTGGGAGATCAAAAAGGTTACCCTGAAAATTTCTGCGATGCAATTGGGATAATGGCCAATTTTTTTGAAGAGAAAGGGGCAACGATCATTGGGCAAATCCCCGTTGAAGGATATGCCTTCGAAGGATCAAAAGCTGTAAAAAACGGTAAGTTTATGGGCTTACCACTTGATCAGGAAAATCAGTCAAGGCTAACTAATGGCCGGATTGAAAATTGGGTGGCAAACTTAAAAAACGATTTCAACTGATTCATAGCTGATTGTGCCGATTTTTTTGATGTATATTATTTTGTAATT
The DNA here is from genome assembly GCA_025363795.1 of Mariniphaga sp. Lineage (GTDB taxonomy): Bacteria > Bacteroidota > Bacteroidia > Bacteroidales > Prolixibacteraceae > JAAFHB01. The sequence continues at coordinate 1,429 of JANYLE010000457.1, forward strand.
TTGGCAGTATCTAACCATTGGCTTTATGCTAAGAATAATTCGCGACTTAATTATAATTGCTCTGCTCATTTTCGCCATTTATTTATTTGCAAAAACTGAAAAATACAATTCAAGATATTGGCCGGAAGTGATCAATATTCGGGATGTGAAATTAGTTGATGAGGATTCTATTATTTATCAGGCTGATACTGCTTTCATTCCAGTGAATTATATTGGTTCAATTGACTTTCGTACTGTAAATCAGGAAAGTAGAAAATATTTGTTTATACAACATTTACTTCCGGCTATTATCATTACCCGGGAACGTTTATTGGATGATTTGCATCACATTGAATTTATTGAGTTGAGAATCACTGAAAAGAAGAAGATTTCAAATTTCGATTCAACTTTTTTGACCGATATGAGGCTGAAGTATGAGACCGATTCATTAGATGAACTAAAGAAGCGGATTTATCCACACCCAGTTAGTCTTGCACTCACCCAGGCAGTACTTGAATCAGGCTGGGGAACCTCCAGCATTTTCAGAAAAGGGAATAATATCTTTGGAATAATGTCGTTTTCAAGCGATGATTCACGTTCCCTCATACAATTTCAGGAAGGCGATGACGAACGATATCTTCGAACTTATAATTCTGTTATAGAATCTGTTGAACATTATTATCTGCTGATTTCAAAACTATCTTCTTACAAAAAATTCAGGCAAAAACGTTGGGAAGGGACAAGGTCCTCACAATTGTTGCAATACATGGGAAGCTATTACGAATCTAATCAATATGCTGAAATGGCACGATCGATTATTGCAAGTAATGATCTCGAACGCTATGATAATATTGCTATCGACCCAAAATATTTGGAGATTTTAACACTGAGAACATTTTTAATGAAAAATTAATATTTTGATAATTGAAAATTTAGGTATAAAACGCCTCATTCAATTACCTTTGCCCCTAATTATTAAAATATGAGAATGAAAATCAAAAAAACAATCGCCATCGTAGCTCACGATAATCGTAAGAAAGATATGGCAGAGTGGGTAGGTTACAACTGGAAAGAATTAGCGCAACATACCCTTGTTTGTACTGGTACCACCGGGAAAATGGTGGATGATACAATCAGTCAGAAATGCAAAGAACATGATGCAATGCCACCCCAGGTGATTATTTTAAAATCAGGTCCTTTGGGTGGTGATCAACAACTCGGTTCAATGATTTGCGAAGGAAATGTCAACTTGTTGATTTTCTTTTGGGATCCCATGCAACCACAACCTCATGATGTAGACGTAAAAGCATTGTTAAGAATCGCTGTTTTGTACAATATTCCAACTGCATCGAACCGTTCAACAGCCGATTTCATAATTTCATCACCATTGTTTCATCTTGACTACAAGCCAATTATAAAGGATTATACCCCTTATATCTCCAGAAGTCTTGATCTTTAAAAGAATCCCAAGCCTTATAATCTGAGGTTTGTTTTTCTTTGAAAACCTAATTAAGGTTTACCGGTTTGTTCCTGCTTAGGAACAAACTTAAGCGACACAGAATTAATACAATACCGAAGGCCGCTCGGTGGAGGGCCATCCTCGAAAACGTGACCTAAGTGGGCTTCACAATTCGCACAAGTAATTTCAGTCCGGACCATACCGAGACTTTTATCTGTTACTATATTAATAGACTTGAGATTAACGACATCGTTAAAACTTGGCCAACCGCAACCAGATTTGAATTTCGACTCCGAACTGAAAAGGAGCGCTCCACAATTCGCACAATGATAGTTTCCCTTTTCATAAAAATCAAAATACTGACCTGTAAACGGGCGTTCAGTGCCTTTATTTCGGGTCACCTCACATTGCATTGGAGATAACTCTTTTTTCCACTCTTCCGCAAGTTTAACCACTTTGGGAACAACGTGTTGTTCTTTTAGCTTTTTTGATCGTATATCATCTTGTGCCATAGCTGAATAATTTGAATATAAATTAATTGAGAAAAGAATAAACAGCGATAAAATTGTTTTCATAATGAGATGTGTTTAATGATAAAACGATTTTTTCACTGCATTGTTGCGTTTGGATGGTTAAAACTGTGTCAAAAGCTATCAAATATATCACATACTGCTAACATACAGATAGTTAGTAAAAATTCGTGAAATACTGATAGGAGAGAGGTTTTCCTGATTATTCCTGGTATCATTTCAAAGAAAAGAGGTTTCAACCTTAAGTTGAAACCTCTTTTGTGCAAGCTTTAATTACCGTTTGCAAAGACCTATTTACCTAATAATCAATCAGAGGCCTGTCTTATAATTAATATTATGTATATTTTGTGATTGTAAAAAAAGAGGGAAGAACTCCCTCTTTAAATATTTGATTATTATTTCTTATTCATAGCATCAAACTTGTCCATCATTTTCAGCCTGTAATAAAGATTTTTTAATTGCTCACTAATATAAGTGTCTGTTGGATTGTATTGTACTGCTTTTTCAAGAAAAGGTACAGCTTTTCTGAATTCATCATCAGACTTATTCTTTTCAGCTTCATACTTAACCTGATCTTTTGTATCAACAGAATTGGCAACATCGAATTGTTTTACTCCACGATTGAAATAGATAACTCCAATGTTGTAATAGGCATCGGCATTATCTGGTTTTATAACGGTCGCTTGTTTGTAAACTTCAATCGCTTCATCCTGCCGGCCGAGTTTATCTAATGCAACACCCTTTGCCAAGTAAAATGAAGAGTTATCTTTCTCTTTTTCAATTGCCTTATCAAGATAGCTGATAGCCTCATTTGGCTGACCAGACATGATGTAATAATTGATAAGCTGTACGTTAATACTCTGGTCATCAGGATACTTTGCAAGAGCCTGTTTCATTACTTCAACAGACTTAACGGTATCGCCAAGTTGCTGATATGCACTGATCATTTGTGCATAAGATGAACCTCCGTTATAACCATATTTTGCACAGTCGTTAAAATACTTAATTGCCTTTTGGTACTGTTTTGCATTCATTGCAGCAAGACCGGTGTTGTACATGATTGCCGTATCAATCGCGGCATCTGCTTTAAACATTGGTGTTGCGTCAAGAGCCAGTTTTTTCTCGAAATAATCGGTTGCCTTGGCATAGTCATTGGCCTGATATGCTTCAACTGCCTGGTTAACCAATGTATTCGTGAAACCTAACAGTTTGATTTTCAAACCTGGATTACCACCCTTTTCATCAAGCTCAATCGCTTTCATATACGATTTGTAAGCTTCTTCAACGGGATTTGGATCCAGCTTTTTGAAATTCTCATCCTTTGAAAGTACGATGGCTTCCATAATTTCGCCACGTGCCTGCCATGCACCTGTCCAGTTTATTGTCTTCGCTGCTTTTTCATTAGCAGGATCCAACGTTTCCTTGATTGTTTCCAAGGCTTTATCAAGCTTTCCGGCATCCTTGTAGGAAAGAGCAGATGCAACTTTGCCCTTTTGAGCAAACACTACGGTGCCAGCTAATAAAAGAATTGCTGCGAAAAATAATTTCTTCATGTTAAAAAAAGTTTGTGTTTTTAATTGGTACAAAATTGAATAAAATTTTTTAAATTACAAAAAAATCACTGGTTTCTCGTGTTATTATATAGTATACTAATCGAGTTCATTATCTGCTATTTCTTCATCATTATCTGTAATTTCCCCATCATTAGAAATATCAGAATCTTCCGAAACGATTTCATCAACTTCTTCAATCTCGACGCGCGCAACCGAAGCAATTGAATCGTCTTCACGGAGATTTATCAGCTTAACTCCTTGTGCTGCACGGCCTGTCATTCGAATTCTGGAAACAGGTACTCTAATGGTAACACCAGCCTGTGTGATGATCATCAAGTCATCCTTATCAGTAACATTTTTAATGGCTACCAGTGAACCTGTTTTTTCAGTTACATTTATCGTTTTAACCCCTTTACCTCCACGGTTTGTAATACGATAATCTTCAATTTTCGAACGTTTTCCAAATCCGTTTGCAGATACGACCAAAATATCATCCGATTCATTGATGACACAAATCATGCCAACAAGCTCGTCATTTTCATCAGCAAGTGTAATACCTCTAACACCTGAAGCTGTACGACCAATTGCACGCGCATGTTTTTCATGGAATCTGATCGATTTTCCTGATTTAACCGCAAGCATGATCTCGTTATCACCATTGGTCAATCGAGCTTCGATCAGTTGGTCATTTTCGCGTATTGTAATTGCGTTAACCCCATTTTGTCTTGGTCGCGAGTAAGCTTCCAATGGTGTTTTTTTGATGACCCCTTTTTTCGTGCAAAGAATAATGTAGTTGTTGTTGATGTATTCTTCGTCTTTAAGCGAAGTTACATTAATATAAGCTCTCACCTGGTCGTCAGCTTCAATCCCTAAAAGATTCTGAATTGCACGTCCTTTTGATGCCTTTGTTCCTTCTGGTATTTCGTATACCTTGAGCCAAAAACATTTACCTTTTTCCGTAAAGAGCAGCAATGTGTTATGCATGGTTGCAATGAACATGTGTTCAAGGAAATCCTCGTCACGCGTACTAGATCCTTTGGATCCTGTTCCTCCGCGAGCCTGTGTTCGGAATTCAGTAAGAGGTGTGCGTTTGATATAACCCATATGCGATATAGTGATAACCATATCCTCATTGGCATAAAAATCCTCAGGATTAAATTCTTCTGATGCATAGACAATCTCAGTCCTTCTGGCATCACCATATACAGATTTGATTTCGATCAGCTCATCCTTGATGATACCCATTCTGACTGATTCATTGGCCAAAATTTCTCTTAACCAATCCATATATTTACATAGCTCTTCGTATTCTGCATGAATTTTATCACGTTCAAGACCTGTCAACCTTTGCAGACGCAGGTCAAGGATAGCGCGAGCCTGAATTTCGTCCAATTCAAAATTGAGCATTAATCCTTCGCGCGCTTCTTCAGGAGTTTTGGCATTCCTGATCAATGTAATAACCGCGTCAAGATGATCGATCGCGATAATAAGTCCACGTAAAATATGGGCTTTTTTCTCCGACTGGTCAAGATCATATTGGGTACGTCTGATTACCACTTCATGACGATGTTCAACAAAGTAATGAATAAGGTCTTTCAGATTTAACATCTGAGGACGTCCTTTAACGAGGGCTATATTATTGACATTGAACGCGTTCTGTAACTGAGTAAATTTATACAATTTATTCAGCACTACACTTGCCATCTCTTCACGTTTGATGTCAACCACAATTCGCATACCAGTACGGTCAGACTCATCGTTGACATTTGAAATTCCTTCAATTTTTTTCTCATTAACCAGCTCAGCAATCTTGATAATCAATTCTGCCTTGTTGACCATGTAAGGAATCTCGGTAATTACCAATTTTTCACGTCCATGTTCGGTGGTTTCAATTTCAGCCTTACCTCTGACGACAATTCGTCCTCTTCCAGTCTCAAAAGCCTCTTTTACACCTGCGTAACCGTAGATAATTCCACCTGTTGGAAAATCAGGAGCTTTTACAATATCTATCAACTCACTGATTTCTATTTGATTATTATCGACGTAAGCGATAATGGCGTCAATTGTGTCCGAAAGGTTGTGAGGTGGCATATTAGTAGCCATACCAACTGCAATTCCGGATGTTCCATTCACCAACAGATTGGGAAATTTTGTAGGTAAAACAGTTGGTTCCTGAAGCGTCTCATCAAAATTAGGACGAAAGTCGACCGTATTTTTGTCAAGATCAGCAAGAGCCTCTTCAGCTAATTTCTTTAAACGAGCCTCGGTATAACGCATTGCAGCAGGACTATCGCCATCGACTGATCCAAAGTTTCCCTGACCATCGATCAAAGGATAACGTAAAGACCATTCCTGGGCCATCCTCACCATCGCATAATAGACCGATGAGTCACCATGCGGGTGAAACTTACCAAGCACCTCTCCCACTATTCTCGCCGATTTTTTATAAGGCTTGTTAGATGCACTTCCTAATTCACTCATTCCATACAAAACCCTGCGATGCACGGGTTTAAGTCCATCGCGGACATCGGGAAGAGCTCTTGAAACGATAACAGACATCGAATAATCGATGTAAGCCGTTTTCATTTGCTCTTCAATATTAATCTGTATAATTCTTTCTAAATCAGACATATATGCCCTATTTGTGTTTATTTTATTTATTAAAAGTCACACAAAAATAGTAATTTTAAACTTACTGGCAGTAAAAATTGTTGTTTTTATAAAGCTTCGAAAGAATGGAGAAAATTAAATGGTCGTAAAAAAGTTTTCAGGGTGATTTTACATCCGAATAAAATTGGTTCATTGTTTATTAAGTCATTAAATATTAACACGATAAATTTAAATGAGCCATTTACTTTAAAAATAAAGTTCTTCTAAAGAGCGCAATTTATTGTGAATTATTAAGTAATTTAGTCGCAAAATTAATCTTGTCCTTAAAAACAACAGTATATATGGATTCAAAATTCTCGCCCCGCATAAAAGATGTGCTTTCTTACAGCCGCGAGGAAGCAATCAGATTGGGAAATGATCATATTGGCACTGAACATCTTTTTCTTGGCATCGTCCGCGATGGTGAAGGAATAGCAATCGATGTAATGAATAATCTTCATCTTGATTTCATGAAGATCCGTAAAGAGCTTGAGATCCAATTACGTAAGGATAGTTCTTTACAACTGGAGGCAAATATTCCTTTACTCAAAAATACGGAAAAGGCATTAAAAGTAATTTTTCTGGAAGCGAGGTCAATGAACGAAAGCACGGTCAATACTGGTCATTTGCTATTAGCCATCCTTAAAGAGAAGGATAGTCTTGTAAGTGCCATTTTTAAACACTACAATAGTGGATATGAGGTGATTAAAACTCAGATTGAGAAATTAACAAGGATAGAAAATAAATCTGATTTTCCGGAGGACAGTGACGAAGGTGAAGATATGTTCGGAAAAGGCAGCGGTAGCGGAGGTGGTCCTTCAGGATCAAAGGGTTCTTCAGCTCCGAAAACTGATACTCCCGTTTTAGACAATTTTGGGATCGATATTACAAAGGCTGCAATTGAAGGTAGCCTTGACCCGATTGTCGGAAGGGAAAAAGAGATTCAGCGCATTGCCCAGATTCTTAGCCGTAGAAAAAAGAATAATCCTGTCCTGATCGGTGAACCTGGTGTTGGCAAGTCAGCGATCGTCGAAGGTCTTGCACTGCGAATATCGCAACGTAAAGTTTCCAGGGTGCTATTCGACAAGCGGGTTATAAGTCTTGATCTTGCATCAATTGTCGCTGGAACCAAATACCGCGGACAATTTGAAGAACGGATGAAGGCTATTCTCAATGAGTTAGCCAAAGTCGATAATATCATTTTATTTATAGATGAGATCCACACTATCGTTGGCGCCGGAGGTGCAACAGGTTCGCTTGATGCTGCCAATATGCTTAAACCAGCACTTGCACGCGGAGATATTCAATGTATTGGAGCAACTACGCTTGACGAATACCGTCAGCACATCGAAAAAGATGGAGCACTCGAACGCCG
>JANYLE010000496.1 GCA_025363795.1 Mariniphaga sp.
ACTTCATCAGCTTGTTACTGATGGTCGTATCCATCCTGCACGTATTGAGGAGGTTGTGAATAAAGTTAAGAAGCAGATTGAGGAAGAGATCATTGAAACCGGTAAACGGACAACAATCGATCTTGGGGTGCATGGTTTGCACCCTGAACTGATTCGCTTGATCGGTAAAATGAAGTACCGCTCTTCGTACGGACAAAATTTATTACAGCATTCACGTGAAACTGCCAACCTTTGCGCCATCATGGCTGCTGAGCTTGGATTGAATCCTAAACGCGCCAAACGCGCCGGGTTACTGCATGATATTGGTAAAGTTCCGGATGACGAACCAGAATTACCACATGCAATTTTGGGGATGAAACTCGCCGAAAAATTTAAGGAAAAACCAGATATCTGTAATGCTATTGGATCTCACCACGATGAAGTGGAGATGGACAGTTTACTTGCGCCGATTGTGCAGGCTTGTGATGCAATATCAGGTGCCCGTCCTGGTGCCCGTCGCGAAGCTGTTGAATCGTACATTAAACGATTAAATGATCTTGAGAACATGGCTCTTTCATATCCTGGAGTAACAAAGACTTATGCTATTCAGGCAGGACGTGAGTTAAGGGTTATTGTAGGCAGCGATAAAATGACTGATATTGAGGCAGAAAACCTCTCTTATGATATCGCGAAGAAAATTCAGGATGAAATGACTTATCCTGGTCAGGTTAAAATTACCGTAATCCGCGAAACAAGGGCTGTAAGCTACGCCAAATAGAATATATATTTGTAACACATAAAAAAGGGGCCGAAAGCCCCTTTTTTTGTTTGATTAATATTTCCGAAGTTTATCGAGTAATTTATCTGCAAGCGTAGTTTTTTCCTGATCCCCTGCTGATTGATAGCAATGTTTGAGGAAAAGCAAAAGTTGTTTAATCAGTGTTCCTTCGTTTAGTGGAATGGTTTTTTCGAGGCTTTCTTTATTCTCATGAACAACATACTCTAACTCTTTTGCTCCAATGATAGCTCCCTTATGCTCCATGTTGATGTAAAATAAATAAGGATCGGCATCATTCCCATAAACTTCCTTCGAAATATGGGGTTCGTAATAACCCAAAATGATATACTGACCGATCCCTATCGGATAGATGGGCAGATTTAACTGGTGGGCAATTATGCAATACAAGGTTGAAAGCGAAAGAAGATTTCCTTTTCTGCTAACTAACAAGTTGTTTATTAGGCAGTTTTCAGGAGCGTTGATATCCTGGTTATTTAATTCGAAACGGTATAGTTCATAAAAGACATGGTTAATGATTGACACTTTTTCGATCGAAGTGAGAGAATCGTTCAATTCAATCCAGATATCACGGACAATTTTTTGAATTAGCTGATCTATTTTTTCGGGGATAATTGTCGGATAGTGAATCGAACTTACCAATATCCATCCCTCCAAAAGTGTTTTGTCTTCCGCATTTACCCATTGAGCTGTTCTCTCAACCAGTTTTGCTATTTTGAGTTGGTATATGATCAGTTCAAGGCGTTCATGTTGCAACAGACTGGCTGAGGAACTTAAGGCGTGTTCCAAAACCGGCAAAATATCAGGTCCGGCCTGGAGTAATCTATCCCTTACGGCAAAGAAAACTTCTTCATCCCTATCGTCAATCAGCGTTAACAGCGTATCAAAATTTACGATCTCTTCCATTCTCTTATTACTGAGTCAGTTTATCGAGTATTTTATTCACAAGCCGCTTCATTACGGGTTTATAGTCACTGCTGGCATCGCGATTGATTCGGTTTGCAATGATTATACATACAGTAAGTGCTTGGTGTCCAAGTAGCTTGCTGAGTCCGTAAATTGCAGAGCATTCCATTTCGTAATTCGTAATCTTCATTCCGTTAAAACGGAATAATTCAATTTTATCATTGATCTTTCGGTCAATTATGTTTAAACGTAATTCTCTGCCTTGCGGGCCATAAAAACCAGGGGCAGAAATTGTAACTCCCGGAATAAACTCACCATCTGTTATTTTATTGTACAGGTCTACATCACAATCAACTACGTAAGGCGAAGCCAGTAACGGATTCCAGTCCGTGTAGGTCTTAAAAGCAGTTTCAAATTCCAGATCTGCAATTTCTTCGCGTCGGGCATAAAAATTCATCAATCCGTCGAACCCAATAGCCTTTCGTGATACCAAAAATGAATCAACAGGAATATCACCCTGTAAAGCTCCTGATGTTCCAATCCTGATCAGATTCAGGCTGGTTTTATTTGTTTTTATTTCACGCGTCTCAAGGTCAATATTTACAAGCGCATCAAGCTCATTGACCACGATATCAATATTGTCGGTCCCGATGCCTGTAGACAGAACTGAAATTCTTTTTCCCTTGTATCTTCCTGTCACAGTGACAAATTCCCGGTTTTGGGCTTTCAATTCAATTTCATCAAAAAAGCCGGCAATCATTTCAACTCTGCCGGGGTCACCAACCAGAATAACATCATTGGCTAATTGTCCCGGTTTAAGATGCAAATGAAAGATTGATCCGTCGGGATTAAGGATTAATTCTGAAGGTGCTATTTTGTTTGTCATCATTTAATACTATAGTTTCAACCAAAACTATCGAAAAATATGGACATAAGCAAAATCAGGTGAAAATAATTGTTCGTTCGGTATTGCAACCTGCAATTTACCGTTAACAGGCTTTGCCTGAAAAGTATTTCCATCACTCAGTTCATCCTCCGAATTCAACAGTTCAGCAACTGTTTTTTTGAAGTAATCTGGCTTTGTTTCACCTTTGAATCGTAAAATAATAAAAATCAAAATGAAACGATCCATCTTCTATATTCTCTTTAGTATCCTCTCTCTGAATGCTTTTTCACAGACCGTTATTATGGGAAAAGTGACTCAGGAGCAAGGCGAGCCATTACCCGGCGCCAATGTCTATTTGCAAGGCACTTACGACGGAACTTCGGGAAATGAAAACGGCCAGTTTAAATTACAAACAAAGAAAAAAGGCCCGTTTGATTTGCATGTGGAGTTTATGGGTTATGAACCAAATGTGCAAAAAGTGGAACTGAAAGGCGATACAATCAGAATAAATGTTCAGCTAAAAGAAGCATTTAATGAGTTGACAGCAGTTACAATAACTGCCGGAACCTTTGAAGCAGGCGATAAGAAACAGGCTGTCACCATCACTCCGCTTGACATGGTGACCACTGCCGGGGCAAAAGGTGATGTGTATGGCGCCTTGCAATCACTTCCGGGCACAACCACTAATGGAGAATCAGGCCGGTTGTTTGTAAAAGGTGGCGACAGCGAAGAGTCTCAAACCTATATCGACGGTTCGCTCGTTTATGTCCCTTATAATTCGACGGCACCTAATCTTTCCACTCGTGGCAGGTTCAATCCATTTATGTTTAAGGGAACAGTATTCAGCACCGGCGGATATTCAGCCGAATATGGGCAGGCGCTTTCGTCTGTATTATTGCTCAATACCAACGATATGCCGACTGAAGATCAGCTCGATTTGTCGGTTCTCTCGATTGGTTTCGAGGTGGCAGGTACCAAACTATGGAAAGACGGAGCAGTTACCGGATCATTGACTTATAATAATCTGGCGCCATATATGAACTTAACGACTCAAAATTACAATTGGGTTCATGCACCTGAATCGGCAAAGGGCGAGGTTAGTGTGAGGCAGAAAACTAGCAAAACAGGCATGTTCAAGTTTTATTTGAGTTTCAACAAAGATGGGTTTACGATCAATCAGGAAAATCTCGAACCTGGTGGAAATCCGTTCGATTATC
>JANYLE010000513.1 GCA_025363795.1 Mariniphaga sp.
GGTTTTGTAGGGAGTAAGTTAAACTTAGGGTCAATTTCAATGATTTTTCTATGGCTATCAGTGCAGGCTTTGATATATCGGCTTTGGATTCCATGACTTGTGAGAATTGAATTTTCCTGTAACATCGTTGCAGAAAATAAATCGCGCTTTATGGCTTCATCAATTATCTGGTTTACCTTATTTACGGTTATTCCCTGATTCAGATTTTTAGCAAATAACAGCCGGTCATCTTCCGTCCATTTGGTAAAATAACCATTGCGATATATCTTAGCCAGGAGCCGAATGCACACAAATTCACCCATCCATCCACATTTAGCGGTAATGAATTGAAATTTTTCATCAGAAAAATAATCGGTGTCCATTGGGAAATAATCCAATCCAAGCTTAGAAGGTCTGGCCATTGCTGCGTTTATTTTGGTGAGAATAGGATACATCTCTATTGAAAGATTTAGCCGCTTTTGATGCTACGTTAAATCTCAAAGCAATGAGCCAAATTTTAACAGAAATACGTTGGTAATTATTCGTAATATTTGTAAATTTGGCTTGGTTTTCAATTGATCCCGCTGGAAGTTTTCGCCGATTTCCTGCGGGATTTTCTTTTGCTTCCATTGGCAGAACAGATTAAAATAGTTAACGTTTCCTTAAAGCGGATTTTGACAAAGTGAGCGCAACACCGCTTGAATCGCCAGGACGAACGAAACGACGTTCACACCAGGATTGAAGCTCTGTGCGTTTAAATTTCAAAAATTTACCAGACTTATAAAAGGGTAATGGATCTTTATCTTCAGCTCTAGACCGGGGCATAGTAAGCTTATAAAGCGTTTGCCTTTTTAGTCCCGTGATTTCTTCTGCATCACTAAGGTTGCAATCTTCTCTTTTGGGTTCTTTTAGGAGTATCCCACTTATTCGGGATTCAACTTTTTCCTCAATGGTTTTTTCAAGAAGCTGGTTAATCTCTTCTGATAACTCCAATGAAAATGTAAATTGGGTTTTACTATTAGCTTCCATTTTTTCGCTTATTTGTGAATCAATACCTCAAAGATAAAGCGAAATAAACAGCTAAAATACTAATAACCAATACGTAACCGGTTATAACCGGTTATATTATTTAAATGTTTGATTTAGTGAACTTTTAGATAAAAGGGGCGGGGATTTTATTTGAGTTATGCTTTTTGCTTTTCAGTTATAAACTGATAGTGTTCCTTTGCCAACAAGTTAAACACTTTAGGGATGGCTCCAAAATGGGTTAACCAAATTTTAGCTTCTGCATAGTGTTTTTCAAGTGCATTATTACATCTATGTTCGAAAGTGTCAAATTGATAATATATCTGAGCAGGTTTATTGCTATCGAAATATTCGGTCACTTTGGGAAGGTTTTTCCAGTTTCGCAGTGTTATAGGCATCCACCCACTGTTTTCAACCATAAAAGCCCAGGCAATAACAAAACCTTTTTGATATTTGTTTCTTTCAATTTGAATGGATGAAGCTTGGCTTTCGCTTTTAGTTTTTAGCGCGCCATATTTACGGATATACAAATTTTTCATTTCCGCAGTCGCTTCGGGGTTATTGAATACAAAATTTTTAAAGTTTTCATCTTCTTTATAACGATCTATTGCTAGATTGAAATGGAACTCTTCATCTTTTTTCCAAAAATGATCTTCTAAAGATTGCAAATCTCTCATTAACAAATCATTCCTTTTTACTATATTTTTTCTGTCTGTTTTGGTTTGATCAGGCCTAAAAGAGTAGTTTTCTATAGTTTTAATCAATTCCGAACAAAGCAAAGAAAGATTCTGATAAATAAAATTACAATCGATTTTAGTATTCTCTACAAATTCGGAGATAACAAACATTACAAATTTACGGTCATAATCATTATTAATCATGAATTCAAAATCTTCATATTTTAAACTATTTAATAATTCATTAAATTCCTTTTTTTCTATTTCCTTTGACCTAATACCAGGTTTAAAAATTAACTCGTGGAGTAGGCTTTCTTCGTTTTTAAAATAGGTCTCAACCTTCTGAATTTTTTCGTTGTTCATGATTCAGGTGTTTTAGCAGGTTAAAATTTAGTAAGCATCGATGAATTTTTTATCCTTTCATCTTGTTCAAAGCTTGCAAGATAGTTCTCTGTGGTTTTTTGGTCTGCATGTCCCAACGATTCGGATATATATGCAATATTTGCTCCTGATCGCTTTAACACAGTGGCAAAGCTGTGACGTGCTGAATAGGTACTTAGATTATCAATGCCCAATGCTTTGCCTATCACTTTTAACCGTTTATTCGTCCGGCGTATCAGTTCGAGCAATTTTACTTTTGCTTCCATTGGCGATTCGTTACCATTTAAACATGGGAAAATGTACTGATCGTTTGCCTTTTCCGGATTACCCCATTTTTTTATAATTGCTTTCATCTCAGGTGTGAGAGTGGCGCGGATCTCTTTTTTAACCTTTGATGTTCGCTTGGTTTTTTCTCTCAAATATACTATTTCGCCATTTTGGATGTTCGAATATTTGAGTCTGAACATATCTGTGAAATTTATCCCATTGCACAAATAAGAAAAAAACCAGAAATCCCGGTAACGGTCAGTTGTCGGGTTCTCATCTGAAAAATCGACGATGCTTTTGATTCGTGCCAGTGTTAATGCTAATTTGCGACCCGATCCGGTTTGTATTTCCTTTTTGTCACGGCCAAAAGGATACTGATTTTGATTAATAATTCCGGCGCGTTTTGCTTCATTCATCAAAGTACGAATGGCACGTAAATACATTCCTATAGTCGTATACGACCGCCCTTTTTCCGTGACGAGTTTTTCTTTTACAGTGTAGCTTCTGTCTTTTAACATAAATTTTTCATACTGATTAAGCCAATCGACTGTAACATCAGTAAATGAAATATTTGTTCCCTTAAATTTTTCAAAACTATTTAACGCTGCATTATAAAATAATTGGGTTCCGGATCTTCCATCGGTTTCCAAACTCTTGATTTTGGCGCGGAATGCTACATTTATTGTGTCATTTACACATTTCCCCAACTGGCTATTTAAAGCATCAAAAGAGAAACTGTTCTCGGTTTCCAGTCTCTGCACGACATCCTTGACCTTATCAAACGAATTTTGAATGTCAGTTTTTACTTCGGAAAATGTCCGGCTTTTTGTAGTTGGAAGTTTTTGCCATTCTTCGGGAGAAAGGTTTTTTCCTGTAGAATAATATTTATGATTCCGATTAAAAGTAACTCGGATTTTAACAGGATATTTCCCATCTTTGGTAGCGCGTCGCTTATCGAGAATGGAGGCAATTGTAATTCCGTTGTGAGAATAGTTAAACATGGAAGTCCTTTTTTAAGGGCGTTTGAAACCTGCACACACAATTTGCACACAAATATAACTAAAAATGGAAAATAAATACAAATTACAATTTTTAATTATTTGTATTTATTACTGACATACAATCAATTAAATGGTTAATAAAATATATGGAAAATGTAAGAAAAGATCGATTTAATGACTCTTAATCAATGGGTCGAGGGTTCGATTCCCTCCGGGGTCACTAGGATTTTGTAAAGCCTTCAAATCGCCTGATTTTGAAGGCTTTATTGGTTGTAAAATTTAATTGTTCTTATTAAAGCATTAGGAATCATCTAAATTACAAGCTTTTTTGGTTCGAATACCAATAAGGTTGGTTTTAATTTCTCACTGAATCTATCATCCAAATCAAATCGTTTGTTTCCTCCATAATCCATTCATTGGCTGTAATTAACTCTACTATTAGTATTTTTTCGCTTTCAGAATAAAGCGCTCGGTCCAGGCCAGATAATAATTTAGGAGTACTTGGAGATTGCCAGTGACTGTCATGTTCAGTTTGAACGATACTTTTTCGCATACCATTGGGGTACAGCAAGCGAATCGCCGGGATTCTTTGCTTCACTGCCTGGTAGATCAGTAAGCCGTCATAATCCCAATCACAGGAATAAAAAATGGGTAATGTGACCTCGCCAATGTAGTTAAGCTTATCGATGTTCTTCCCGCCGGCGTACCAAAGCTCGATGTTGTGTTTTCTTGGCTTAGAAGGGCGCTTTAAAAAGTCGAGGTTTTCGCAAAGTACAATCTTAGCCGGCTGGTGACTTTGTAACACATACTTGTATTGCTGGTCTTTATCGTTAGCGAGTTCGGCAATACCCAATATCCCTTTTACGGCGCTTACAAGACTGTTGGATTTTTCCAAATATTTCTCATTTCTGAAAAACATCTGGGAGACGCCCCTGATGGTTTCCTCGGCTTGAATGATCTCATCGCGAATTGGGACCAACTCGCCACTCATCATACCTGTCTGCAAATCAATCAGCACTTTGATATCAGCTTCTTGAAACCGAAGCTGCGGTTTCATAAGCCCAGCGTTTTCCAAAAACTGATAATAGTGGAAATAGTTTTGTAAATGGTTATTCCGATAATAATCTTCAAATCCGTCCCCTTTCAGAATCATTCTGACACCTTCTTTCAGTTCACCAGTTTGATGCAAAAGGAAAAGGATATGGTTGTCCCTCAATAGGCTTTCCTTTTTATTTGTTTCACCCCGTTCGTAAATTTCATGCAGCGCTTTCAATGCTGTCCAGTTCATCCGTTTTTCCTTTTAAGATACGTTAGCAAATCTTCTTTATTGGTATTAGTTTTAAAATAACTGGCAGGTACCGGGTAATTAATATCCGAATCATGCTTTCCCGGCAATAAATGGTACAAGTACCAACCTTCTGTTGCGTCTGCACCGAAAGGCTTCGGCGTCATGGTGATAATCTGGTAGCCAAACTCTTCTGCAATAGTAGGAAAATTGTTAAAATTGGTCTTATCCAGATTCGCTGTTTCCTCTAAAATAATGAATCGGATGCCAGGTCTGTTTTGTGACTGTACTTTTGACAACCGGCCAATACCCAAAAGCACCTTTGCTGAATAGGTTTCTCCAGTGCTACCGGATATCTCTTTGCCTTGTTCATCGGTAAGCCCGGCATCGAGCGTAAAATAAGTCTTCGGATCCAGCAGATCCCGGAAGGCAATCTTTTTTTTGTAGCTGGCGGCAGCCTTGAAAAAGTCTTCAACAAATACCTCTACAGAGTCACCCATTGGAAGTTCGCCTGGTTTATACAAATGTTGAGACTGGCTTTGCAATTGATTGATCCATTCGATGGGCACTTCTTTGTTAGGGACGAACTCAACTTGGAAAAAGTACTTATTACTAATGGTCTTTCCTTTAAAAAATAAATTTAGGTCTCGGACTTGGCTCCGATATTCTTCATATTTGGTTTTTGTTCTTATGAAGATCTTCAGCATAGTCTCGTGAATAGAATCGACCAGTTTATGTCGTGAACGATTAGCTGTATGCAACTCTTCGGCGATTTGATCATGGAACCTTATTCTGCTACCTAGCAGGGCACGCTCCAGCAACGGAAAACTATAACGTCCTTCTCCTATTTCTATTGCGATTTCCATGTTGTTGCCATCAGCTGTTTCACGGAAGAGCGCACAAGTAGTCAGATATGCACTTTGATAATTTCGCATCGCATCGTCATACTGTTTCTTCAATTCGTGAATCTCTTCTTCGCGCGTTTCCGGCAGCGTTTCAGTAACCAGTTCCGGATAGCTAGTTTCCAATGCTATACGGTCTTTGATATACAATACAGTAGCACGATCAGCAAGCGTTTTTTTGTCCTCCACTTGCTGTCCCAAGGCTGGGATACTGGTTTTCCGCATAGCACTCTCATTAGCACTCTCAGTAGTAACGCGTTGTTGATACATTTCTGCTCTGTGATTCCAGCATTCGAGATTGGAGTTTTCTATATTAATCAATGATTGCAGGTTTGCACGCGGATCAATACCTGCTTGCGTAAGTAGCGCGGTTACTTTTTCCTGTAAGTCATTTCGTTCATTTTGTAGACCTTCGGTTTTGCTATCGAGTTGCAGAATAAGCTGAGCGGTAATGGCCAGCTCGGCTGCAACAACGTAATCATATAGGCGTGCGTCCAGCTTGGTTAAAATCTCCGCATCTTGCGGCATATAGCTTTGACCCTTTTCAAAAGACTGCAGTTGCGCCAACTCTGTTTTCGCAGCGGTAATCAAGGCTTCGTGATGTGCAATGAGTTCGGAGATCGCTTTGCTACGCAAATCGGGATTTCCCAAAACCGGCTCATGCTTTAGATTGGGTATGAAAATGTTCAGGTCGTCCAAACCCAGCCAGTAGCCCCCCAACCTTTCATCCTGAAAAATGTGTTCTTCATTAAAGAACTTAAAGCTTTCTGCGTAATAGGGAAAATCTGTGGTTTCTGGTTTTTGCCAGTGTGTACGTAGAAAATAAAATAAAACAGCTTCCTGCATGGGTGAAACACCAATGTTTGATTGCAGTACCTCAGCAATTAGAGAGTGTTTGCTGGAACCATTAAATAATTTGTTTACTCGGCTTAAGTATTCAATTTCTTTATCCAATGTTGCCTTTCTGTCTTGGATCAGCTCTTTTTGAAGTTCTATTTGTTTTTCAATGGCAAAAATAGATTTGTATTGCTGATAAACAGGTATAAATGTTTGGCAACGCCTGATAATCTCGCGATCCTCGTAATTGTCAATGAGGTGCTGGCCATTAAACCGTTCTACAATAAGTGGCAGATTATCTAAGGTCAGATAATTTATTCGCTCATCAATCGTTCCTATATTTTTCACAAATTCCTTGCAGGTACTAATAGTTTCCAGCCTGGTCTTGCAACGTGACAAAAGAGTATGGTAGCCATCTGCTATAGACTGTAAGTGTGGTAATTGCTGAGCAAGCAGGCCTGTTTCTTGCACTATTGTGTTATATTCCTCAATTTTTACTTCAACAGCATTCTTTGCCTTATTGCTGGCGGCAAAAGAATAACCACAATTGCCTAGAAGGTAATTCTTTTGCGCAGTCTGTTTCATGTCCGCTAGCTTGTTCAACTCCTCCAGTTGCGACTGTTTTGATTCTAAGTCAATGATAAACGCTTGGAGATCATCATAATCCCGGAGCAGTTTATCGATCTCACTTTTATGGTTGTCAAAGGTTTGCTCCAATTCCCTTTCCACCCCGTCAAAAAGGAAGTCCTTTAATTCTTCTGACTTATCACCGCCACCTCTTGCCCTCGAAAAAGACTGGATTATTTTGGCAAAAGTCTTCAGGCTGCTTGGGATGCTCAGATTGATAGGTAAAAGTTGTTGGTCATATAAGCGGGCATAGTGTTCGTTTTTTTGTTCTCGACTACTATAATACTCGAAATAAAGCCCATAGTTGTCACGGAAACGGCGCCCCAATTCCTCAACAACACTGATTTGATTTTTACCATTGATAAAATGTCTGGCAACTGGTATCTGTTCCAAAGTGAAGGACCGATCTTTCAATGGCCGCTGGTTGTCCGGGTCCGTAGTAATTAAAAAAGGTTTTAAGGGCCTGTTTGTGTTATTAGGTATGCAAACGCCGATACAGATAAACTTACCTTCCTCAATTTCTATTATTAGAAAGGAATAAGCATCGCGACATTTGTATGGTAGTTTGTTAATCTGCCGAGCCTCTTTCTTATAACCCTCTGTACCAAACTGAAACAATTGTTTGTCGGTAATGAATATTAGCTGGAAAAGATCGGCGATAATAGACTTGCCAACCCCGTTCGCCCCAGTAAAATCAGTACGCTGTTCATGGATCAGGTAGTCCTGGTTATAGTGTTTCAAGATTCCAACAGTTGATAAAGCATGGATAAGAGGATATTTCATGCTTTAGTTCGTTTTTGGTTTATCTGTTCAATGAAGATATCAAACTGGCTGATCTCGTATTGATAAAGTTTTCCAAAGCGGTCGATACTTTCTCGAATTACAAAAACCAAGTCGCCATCACCTTCTTCAGCTGCCTGTAGTTTAATCCAGCCCCAGCGATCAAAATTTCTTAATACTCTTTTAAAGGCATCAAAAAGGGTTTTCCATTCAAGATCGCTGTAATACTCCCGGATTGTATTGTTGAAAAATGCCTTTTTATAAAGTTGTGCCATTTCACTGTCCATGATTTCCTTTTGGATTACCACCCAGCTGACGATCTTTGTTTGCTCAAAAAAACGGTCATAATACATATTCAACAGCATCAGTGCAATTAGTATTTCCCATGGTGTCATTTCGCGGAAACGGTCAGCCGTATTAAGTTTGCCTTTCCCCTCATCAGGAAAGTCAAGGTAATAATAGTCTATATTTTCTACTCTGGCCTGTTTCAACTCTAAGCCGTACAGACTACGATAAAAAAATTTAAATTCATCGGGATAATTGTTTACCAGTGTAAAGTGATAACCCTCGCCAGTCTGAATATGCCGACCGGCAAGCAAGGTTATATTTAGATCTGCAAAATGAGCTTGCACATCGCGATGGCTCAAAAAACTGAAGTCCGAAATCAGTTCTTGTTCTTTAAATTGATTATCCATGTGACAATAGGTTGGTTTTGATAAATTTCGGGGATTTCTGGAAGGATATTAACCTGAAGATATGGGTTTTCATGTACATACTGGATGAGCTCGTATCCTACCTGTACAGCAACTTCTTCATCGTGTTCGTTGTCCAATATATGATAGAACTCTTCAGTAAAATCTAGGGTACCCACCTTTTTTAATCTCTCTTTTAATTGCTCAATTAAGATTGCAGTACGCTGCTGGCGAATAAGGTCTGTCTCAACGCGAATCAACTCTTCCCGGTGATAGTCCTGATCTTCCGGGTTTTCGACCACTGTATTTCGCTGGGCAAACTCTCGCTCCAAGTCAGGCATAACAGTCAGTTTGAAGCGTTCTTCAGGGAGGCCTCTGAGGTGGAACCAGTTCGGTAGGATAAATTCACCCTTTTCATAAGTTATGACTGTAAGGACATATTCGAGTAATCTTCTGAGGTTTAATTTAAATTGGCTCTGATAACGGAAAAGCTCCTGCAGCTCGTTCAGTTTCGTGCTGGCGTATTGTATTCGTTCGCGTAACTGTCCAAGTTTACCGTCAACAATGTCAAAAAAGGATTGGATCTCCTGCTTTATTTCCGAAGCTCGTGAATAGGCATAGTGTAAATCATCGAACTGGGCGATTTCTTCTTCTGTCGAGGGATGTTTAAACTCCTTTGTTTGCTTATAAAATGTAGAAACGACGAGGTCAATTTCGAGTTGAAGTGAATTTCCTAAGCGGAGGGTGTCACGTATTTCATCCGCCTTTTCACCAAGGTCAGTAAAAATCATAGAAAAGTCGGCAACCAATTTTTGCGCTGTTTCTTCACTGGAATACAATAGTTTATTCAGGCGCTGGACAGATGCTTGAACATCTGCTTTCAATTCTTCCAAGTGATCAAAAATATTTTCCCTTGTAGTGGCTTGAAATCCCTGGTTAAACCAGCTCTCAAATTGATTGATGTGTAGGATATCCTGTGCAGAAAAATCCGCATAGCGCTTAAAACTTTCGCGTAACGGAAACTTACGAAAGGGATTGTTAATCTTATGTTCCAGCAGCAATATAAATTTTCGAGCATATTCCGTTAGGGTATAACGGTTCTTTTGTTCGGCGGGCCGCTCGATAAAATAGGTGAGGAGATTCTTCAGCAGGCGCTCCCGGTTGGGGACATTACCATTACCAGGATTAAATTGGTTAGTTTCCTCTATTGCTCTCTGGATATCTTGGATCGAAAAATTCATGTCGATCTCGCCGCCCTTTATTTTTTCGTGCAGTCGAAAAACCAGCAGCCCTTCTTCCATTGGGGGAACAAGCTGGTGATAAAGTTCGGCAATTTGGGCAGTCAGGCTTTGCACAGTTTATTATTTCATATCATTGTTGTCCAAAAAAAATAGAGTTGGTGGATTTTGACCATCTTATTCATTTTAGTAGATTTAGTTTGCAGCAACAACACATCTACTATGAACAAAAGTACCTATTTTTTTGGCCAGTCAGTTTTCGGACAGTTTATTTCCTTAATCGGGGATGGTATTATTTCAGAATCAGCCCATAAATGCAATTCAGACTGGTATATCAAGAAGTATAATACAAAGCATCATTTAATCTCTATGGGTTAATTCCCCGCCGCTTGCGGCGAAATGGAAAATAAAAAATCCACCAAGAT
>JANYLE010000005.1 GCA_025363795.1 Mariniphaga sp.
TCAACCGCTACCAGAAACTTGTGGTTCATATCACCGGCCGGTTAATTCAGCGCCAGGATGAGTTGGAGGATGTAAGTCAGGAAGTTTTTCTGAAGGTTTACCAGAATTTGGGGAAGTACCGGAATGAATGCAAATTGTCGACATGGATTGCCACTATTGCCTACAATACAAGCATCAATTACCTGCGAAAGTTTAAGAAATTTGATGAGATTAATCCGGATGACTCGGTTGCCTTGAAAAATCTTACTGATGCAAAATCGGATGATTATGAACGGACAGATTTGCACCTGTATATCAGGGAACAGATTGAAAAACTACCGGTTCAGTACCGGACAGTGTTAACCTTGTATTATTTGGAGGAATTCTCATACCAGGAGATTGAACAGATCACGGGGATGCCTGAAGGAACAGTTAAAAATTATTTGTTCCGTGCAAAAACGCTTCTAAAAGAAAAATTGAAGTTTGTCGTTGATGAAAACAGTTTAAAGTCAGTGAAGGAGATAAGCAATGAGAAATGAAGATATCGAAAAGAGTATAGTTAAGTCATTCAGAACCGAACCCGACTACCACCTTCCGGCTGATTTTGCCCGAAGAGTTACGTTTGCCGTGGAGCGGCAGGTGCAATGGAAAAACGACCTGCTCGAATATCTTTACCTCTCAATCATCGTCGCTGCGCTGATTTCGATTAGTATCGGGTTGTATTATTACATTGACAAAGCGATCGTTATGAAATTCTATGCATTTATATCTGGAAATGTCATTCAGGTCATTTCTGTTATTTTGATTTTGAATTTCATTTTGTTTGCCGATAAGGTACTTTTACCGTTTCTATTCAACCGATGGAACAGAATCTGAAATTTGAGTTTCCGCATCGGCCGAATAGATGCGAATAAAACTAAATTTGTTGAAAATTAGCTGCAATGTCAGTACAGGTAGAATCGGTCACTAAAATATACGGAAAACAAAAGGCGCTCGATGGCGTCTCGTTTACAGTAAACTCTGGCGAAATTGTTGGAATCTTAGGCCCTAACGGTGCCGGGAAGTCGACACTGATGAAAATAATCACAGGTTTTCTTCACCCAGATGAAGGGACGGTTTCGGTCAACAATGCAATTATTGGCGGCAATACACTCGGAATCAGACGCCAGATAGGTTATCTTCCGGAGAACAATCCGCTTTATCTCGATCTTTATATTGCTGAATACCTGGAGTATGTTGCCGGAATCTATCGTTTGAAAGGGACGCAGTCACGCGTGAAGGAGATGATCGGACTGACAGGACTCGAAAGCGAAAAGCATAAAAAGATTGGGGCGCTTTCCAAAGGATACAGGCAGCGTGTCGGAATTGCACAGGCGCTTATACACAATCCGTCGGTATTGATTCTTGACGAACCCACCTCCGGACTTGATCCCTCGCAGATTGTAGAAATCAGGCAATTGATCCGCAACATCAGTGCCGACAAAACAGTGATGCTCTCGACCCATATTATGCAGGAAGCAGAAGCACTTTGCGACAGGATCATGATCATCAACCAGGGAAAGATTGTGACCACCGATACCCCGGCAAATATAAAAACCATGGCGACATCTGCTGTCCAGAAAGTTCTGGTTGAGTTTGCAGAAATTGTTGATAAAAAGGCATTATTAACTATACAGGGAGTTATTGAAATTCAATCCTTATCCGAAAAAACATGGCTTATTTTTGGTGGCGAAACAGACTTGCGTCCCCAAATATTCAAATTTGCCGTCGACAATAAACTAACTCTTCTGACCTTAAATAAACAGGAATCCACCCTTGAAAATGTCTTTCTGGATCTGGTGCGGTAAAATATCATTTTAAAGTCCTGCATGATAACGCTTAGGCAGCCAATTTTACCAATTTGAGCTGATGAAATTTATTTCAGTTAACTAATTGCAACATTTATATCTCTTACATATCCGGGTATTCTCTCTTCGTTTATTATTCAAAGAAAAATTTAAATAATTTGTGAATCTAAAATAAAAGTATTTACCTTTGTCGTGTTATAGGTGGATAAATTTGATTGATTGCAACCACGGAAAAAAATGCTAAAACAAAATTTGCGGATTCTTCCCTATCAATCAAACACCCCCTGTAATTTTTTAATTTTTAATCGACCCGGGCAACCAAATCAGAAAATATATTTATTATGGGATATCTTTTTACTTCAGAATCGGTGTCAGAAGGACACCCGGACAAAGTTGCCGATCAGATTTCGGATGCGGTGCTTGATGAATTTTTGGCTTACGACCCCAACTCAAAGGTGGCATGCGAAACGCTGGTAACAACCGGACAGGTTATTTTAGCCGGCGAAATAAAATCGCAAACCTATGTTGATGTGCGCGAGGTTGCCCGCAGGGTGATCAACCGCATTGGATATACAAAAGCAGAATACCAGTTTGATGGCGATTCGTGCGGTGTTTTAACCGCTTTACACGAGCAGTCACCCGATATCAATCGCGGCGTTGATAAAGTCGACCGCGAAAATCAGGGTGCAGGTGACCAGGGGATGATGTTTGGTTACGCTTCGTCGGAAACCGAGAATTACATGCCATTGTCGCTCGACCTGTCGCATTTATTATTGGTTGAACTTGCAGCAATCCGTCGTGAACTGAAAGTGATGACCTACCTTCGTCCCGATTCAAAATCGCAGGTTACAATTGAGTATGACGTGAATAACAAACCTGTTAAAGTTCACACAATTGTTGTATCAACGCAGCATGACGAATTTATTTTGCCAGAAAATAATTCACCGGAAGCCCAGGCGAAAGCTGATCAGGCCATGGTTGATAAAATTAAGGCAGACGTTCAGCAATACCTGATTCCTGCAATTATTGCCAAATTACCCGCATCAATTCAGAAATTATTTAAACCGGGTTACATTCTGTATGTCAACCCAACCGGCAAATTTGTGATTGGCGGTCCTCATGGTGATACGGGTCTTACCGGACGTAAAATCATCGTGGATACTTATGGTGGAAAAGGTGCACATGGCGGTGGCGCTTTCTCTGGTAAAGATCCATCCAAAGTGGACCGTTCAGCTGCTTATGCCGCAAGACATATCGCGAAAAATATGGTTGCTGCAGGCATAGCTGAGGAAATTTTAGTTCAGCTCGCTTATGCAATTGGCGTTGCACAACCTGTGAATATTTACGTAAATACTTACGGCACAGCCAAAGTGAAATTGAATGATGGTGAGATTGCAGATAAAATCGCTGCATTGTTTGATCTACGTCCATATGCCATCGAAGAGCGTCTGAAACTTCGTAATCCGATTTACGAAGAAACAGCAGCTTACGGACACATGGGACGTACGCCTGTAACTGTCACCAAGAAATACTCTTCTCCTTATTTTGGGGATGTAGTAAAAGAGGTTGAACTCTTTACCTGGGAGAAACTTGATTACATCGATAAAATCAAAGCTGCATTTAAGGCTTAAGCTCAATATAATTTAATTAAAAGCCGGGTAAATCCTCCTAAAAGGATCTTACCCGGCTTTTTTTGAATTAAAAAGTCCATCAAATTCAAATTGTCAATTTACCATCAACCATTCTAAATTGCCGAAAAGTAGTCCGACAAAGTCTATCAGCACATTAGCGCCTTAAAAATCAACATCCCAGATCCCGGCAGCCTTTTCCAACTCTACCAAGGCAACGGCACGATTAAAAAGGGTTTCGTAATAACTTTGCTGAACATTATTAAAAGTGCGCTGAGCATTAAGCACTTCGAGTAAGGATGTCTCACCACGGTCGTAGCTGTAAATCTTTCCTTTCCGGACATTTTGTGCTCCCTCCAACATGCCATGATCAAAGCTGTCCACCTGTTTACAAAGTGACTGGTACCGCTGCAGCGCCTGCGTAATCTCTGTCCGGATTTGCAATTCTGCTTTTTTATAGAGCTCCTCCGATTGAGATATCTGAAATTGAGCCAGTTTAACTTGCCCCTTGTATAAGTTCGAGAACTTGAGTGGGATGGCTATTCCGGCCGTATAAGCTATTGCTGAGGGACCATTATTGGTCGGAAGGTAGGAGTTGTCGACACCCAATTTTAAACCAAGATCGATATTCCGCTCTTTTTTCGCCAACCGTAACGCTTTGTCAGCTACTTCCTTGTTATAAAGTGCCGCAACAAGATCAGCCCGCTTATTGCTTGCTATTGAAATTAACGCATTTATTTCGAATGACCTTTGCTTAAAGAGCAAACTCCCGTCAGGAACCAGAAGAGAATCGGCTTTCAATGCTCCTGTCATCTGCGAAAGTTGGGTGAAGGAGTTATTGAGATCAGCCTCAGACTGCAACAATTCATTAAGCAAAGAGCCAGCCTCCAATTTGCTCTGAATCGCGTCAATTTCCATAATGCTACCCAATTTCAGCCGCACGCTATCGGCTTCGGAGAGTCGTTTCATGGTCTGGTAAGAATTGAGCTTCACAGCATAAAGCTGTTTTTGCTTCAACGCCTCCAAAAAGACAGTTGCAGCATCCGCCTCAAGATTCCGAAAAAAGTCGGACAATAAAGCCTTTGAAAGTTCGTGTTGACTTTTAGCCAGATCAATCCGCGCGCGCCGCTTGCCAAACAGTTCGACGGGAACATCCAGTTCAGACGAAAGATCATGACCTGTTGTTAGCTGCCCTTCCCGATTCTGGGTCATGCCAAAGGACAAGGTTGGATCGGGAAAAACTTTTGCGATCTCAATGGCAGCTTCCGCTTTGCTCACTTCGAACTGTTCGGCAGCATAATCGAGGTTGTGTTTGCTCACCAGTTCCATATAGCTGGTGAATTTCACCGGGTATTGCGAAAATGTCTTATCTGCCTGCGAATAGACCATTTGCGCCTGACTTATTAAGGTAATCAGGCCTATTATTAATATCTTCATCTTTTTAAATCGTGTTGGTTTCATCTTGCACGTCCTCCTTCGCCCACTTTTTTTCCATCATATAATACAAAGCTGGCAGTACATAAAGTGTGATCAATGTTGCAAATAGCAGACCATAAACAATAACAGTTGCCAATGGGCGCTGCACATCCGAGCCAATTCCGGTAGAAACCGATGCCGGTAATAGTCCAAGCACCGCCACAATAGCAATCATCAAAACCGGCCGAAACCTGTGGTGCGCCCCATTGATCACGGCCTCTTTTAATTCCATCCCATGCTTTCGGAGGGCATTGATGTGGGAAATCATGATGACTCCATTCTGAATGGAAACACCAAACAGCGCAATGAAACCGACAGCAGATGAGACATTTAATGTCATTCCACGTACATTCAATGCAAGCATTCCTCCAAAGAGTGCCAACGGCACAGCACACATCAATAAACCGGCCTGACGGAAGGTACCAAAGGCTCCAAACAACAGTAAAAACATGATCGACAACGCCAACGGGACAATTAATCCCAGGCGGGAATAAGCCCTGTTTTGATTCTCGAATTGTCCGCTCCACCGGATATTGCACTTTTCGTGGTTGTACTTCACATTTTTAGCGATTTTCCTTTGTGCATCTTTTAAAAATTCTGTCAGATCGATACCGCGCAGATTAACCCGCAGTGTAACATACCGCTTGTTCATCTCTCTTGTAATCGCGCTTGCACCCGTACTAAGTCTTATATCTGCCACTTGCGAAAGTGGAATCTTGGCTCCTGTCCCGGATGTAAGCATCAGGTTGCCAATTTTCTCGGGGGTATTGCGGCTATTTTCAGTGTAACGGCAAATCACATCGTAAACTTTATTCCCGATAAAAATCTGTGAAATGGCTTTCCCCCCAATGGCAACTTCAACCAGTTCTGCCACATCCGAAACATTCAATCCGTATTGCGCAATCTTATCACGATCGGCGCGAATCTGCAACTGGGGCAACGGCGGCTCCTGATCAATGGCCAGATCTACAGCGCCTGGTATTGTTTTCAGAACCGTCAGAACATCTTCGGCAACACGCCGGCTCTCTTTCAGATCTTCACCATAAACCTTAACAGCCAGATCGCTGTGGGTTCCGGCAATCTGATCCATCACCATATCAATAATTGGTTGCGAAAATCCGGCAGTATAGCCCGGCATGGCCTCGAGTTCCTTCGACATCTCTGCAATCAGATCACTTTTCTTCCTGCCGTTCTTCCACTCTTTATAAGGCTTCAACCCTATCGAACATTCGAGATGGGAAAACGAAAACGGGTCAACTCCCTGATCATCACGACCGGTCTGAACCATTACATAAGTTACTTCCTCATGTTTCATCAATTGCGTGCGCATGGTATCGCTCATCGACTTCGCTTTTTCGAGCGATAATCCTGCAGGCAATTGCACTTGCAACCATATCGAGCCTTCGTCTAATTGTGGAAGGAAATCTTTTCCCACCATGATTGTTAAAATTGTGGCGGCAACCAAAATGAATCCTAAAGGTGCAAATACCGATTTTGGCTTTTCTATAATCCTTTTTGTCTGCCGGTTATAGATTTCAGAAAGCTTTCCGAGCCATTTATTCTCATACGTCTTTTGCGGTTTTTTATAGAGGACGTAGGCTAATCCAGGTATCAAAAACAAAGCTACCGCCAAAGCGCCGATTAAAGCGTATCCAACCGTAAATGCCATTGGCGTAAAGAGTTTTTTCTCTACACGTTCGAAAGCGAACAAGGGTAAATAGGCAGTGATAATGATAATTGAAGAGAAAAATACAGGTTTAGCCACCTCAACAGTTCTTTCAACGATCGATTTCTCATCCAACTCCCTGTCAGGATGATCTTCGCGTTTCTTCAGGATCGTCTCCATCATTACAATTGCCCCTTCGACGATAATCCCAAAATCGATCGCCCCCAGCGAGAGAAGATTGGCCGGAATATTGGTTACCAGCATTAAAAGGAATGCAATAAGCAATGATATTGGAATTGTGATAGCGACCAATAAAGCGCCACGCCAACTCCCAAGGAAAACGATCAATACTATGAGAACGAGCAGAATTCCTTCGAGCAAAGTATGCGAAACCGTATTCAAGGTAGTACCCACCAAATCAGTCCGATCCATAAAAGGATGAATCTTAACGCCCTCAGGAAGAATGTCGTTGTTGAGCTCTTCTACCGATTTATGAACCTCTTCGAGTACTTTCGATGGATTTTGGTACCGGAGCATCTGTACAGTACCTTCGATACCATCGTCATAATTCCGGGTCCGGTCTGAAAAGCCCAGAACTCCCTTGCGTTCAAGATTTCCATATTTCAGGTCTCCAAGATCTTTTACAAAAATGGGGACCCCTTTTTCAGTTTTAACAACAATCTTTCCAAGGT
>JANYLE010000010.1 GCA_025363795.1 Mariniphaga sp.
TTTCAGGTTTGCTCCTGAAGAGGCTTCCAAATCGGCTTCCTTTGCCAGCCCCGAAAGTTTGATATTGGCTCCTGATGAACAATCCGCACTGAGGACCTTTTCATTAACCTCCAACGTTAGGTTTGCTCCTGAAGTAGCGTGTAACTTCAGATCTTCGGACATAATTGCCGATTGGGACCAGACATTTCCGCCCGATGAGACTCCAACACCTGAAAGTTTATCAACTGTCACCATCACTTTTTTCTCTTTTGCCGATCCGATATTTTCCTTCACAGTTATTTTCAGCACCCGACCTTCAACCTTCGTTTCAATCACTTCGTGCAAATTACTGTCGGCAATGACCACTACTTTAGCAGGACTTCCCTGCGTGATATAGACGTTCATACCGCGACTTACTTTAATCTGGTCGAATTCTCCAACTTGCCTGGTTTCTTCGGTAACATTTCGGTTTCCTTTTCTTGAAGGACCTAAAAGCCAGCAGGACGAAACCAGGATGCTTAGTACTGCCAAAATTCCGATCAATTGAAATTGTTTCATTTTCATGGGTATAGAATTGTTTTTTGTAAGGTCAAATGGAATTTGCAATCATGTTGATTTCAAAATTTGATTGTTATATATAAATAGACGCCAAAAACCTGATTCTGTTACACATTTTACCCAATGAAATCATAAAAAAATTAGTTCAGTTGTTTCCTGAGTTTAATTAAGCCCAGCCAGTAAAGGATATATACCCTACCTACAAAAAAATAGAGGTTGCCAAATGGCAACCTCTATTCAATCCTTTTATTAACATCCCCTGCGAACAGGCGAGTGTGTTACTTACTTTTCCAGATAACAATTGTAGCTACAGCCCTACGGTTAGCGGCATGCTCAGCTTTTGTACAAGGAACACCATCAGCACACTTATTCGTTAACTGTGTCTCACCAAATGCCTGAACCTTGATCCTTGAAGAATTAACGCCTTTGCTCACCAGATAATCGCTAACTGCTTTACCACGTTTTTCAGAAAGTGTCATGTTATAACTTGCGGCACCTCTTGAATCGGTATGTGCTTTAATCTCAACATCAACAGTTGGGTTGTCAATCAAATCTTTGACTAAACGATCCAATTCCGAAGAAGAATGGCTGTCAAGATTAAATTTGTCAAATCCGAAATTTAATCCAAATGCGATATTGTAAACATTCCCAACCACTGCTGGTTTTACAGGCTCTACAACCGGCACGGGTTCAGGTACAACAACTGGTTTCACTTCCGGTACCGGTTCCGGTACTGGTTCAGCTCTTGGAATCTCAACTACTGGTTCTGGTTTTTTCTTGTTTCCAAAACTATAGGAAATACCAACATGTGTATAAAGCTTTGTTCCGAATATATCTGCTTCTGTATTTCCTTCTTTAATATTTCCGGAAGTCATATCGGTGCGGCGACCATCAAGTCTGTCTGTATTAACCCAACTCCATTGTGTACCAATATTTAACTTCATCTTTTCGCTTACACGGAATGATACACCTGTTCCGAGGGGAATTGTAGGGAATTTCCAGTAATCACCTGTTTGTGGGGTGGCACCAACTTTTTGCTTTACATTAGCAACACCTAATCCTATTTTTGCATACCAGTAAACCTTACGATCAAATTTATTCTTTGAGAATAAATTATTTAGGTTCCATACAGTATTCAAATCCAGCTCATTCACCTGCGTTTTAAAATCAGGCATTGGTCGGTTGTCAAACTTCCACGAACCGGTAAGATTTGAGTAGTTCCATCCTGCTTCGAGAGCAAATGCATGAGAAAAATTCTTTTTCACCAAGACTCCGAAACCAAGATTCATATCACTTTTCCAATGATTAAAATGGTTAAAGCGAGCATCTTTGTACATATTATATTCTCCTGCAAAATTAGCAACACCGACATTTACACCAACTTCCCAAGCATTATAAGGCTCAGACTTTGGTTTCTCCTGAGCGAAAGTAGAAGCGAAGCACATTAACAAGGTGACTACGCTCAAGCTAAGTTTTTTCATTTTTGATTTTTTT
>JANYLE010000012.1 GCA_025363795.1 Mariniphaga sp.
GGGTTTTGGGTTGCCATTACAAGGAAAGGGTTTTCCAGTTTGTAAGTATGGTCCCCAATGGTAACCTGACGTTCCTGCATCGCCTCAAGCAGTGCCGATTGCACCTTTGCCGGCGCGCGGTTGATCTCATCCGCCAATACAAAGTTGGTGAAGATGGGCCCTTTGCGGACCAAAAACTCCTCTTTCTTCTGACTGTAAATCATCGTACCGATTAAGTCAGCAGGCAAAAGGTCGGGGGTAAACTGGATACGGGCAAATTTGGCATCAATCGTATTTGCAAGCGTATTGATCGCCAATGTTTTTGCCAATCCAGGTACACCTTCAAGCAGGATATGCCCGTCGGAAAGTAATCCGATCAAAAGGCTCTCGATCAGATGCTTCTGCCCGATAATCACTTTGTTCATCTCCATGGATATCAAATCCACAAATGAGCTTTCTCTTTGAATTCTTTCGTTAAGTTCTCTAATGTCCAATGTCTGATTCATAATCCAATAGATTATTAAATATTGTGCTTTAAAAACGGTTACGAAAATAGTGTTTTGAATTGTTCAAACAGGTATGATTTAATTAAAAAATGTTAAGTCTTCACTAAAACATAACAGACAGTCACTGATTAGGCTTAAAGTTTCAGGATTAGCCTGTTTGCATGCCCTTTTTGGCCATCGTCACGATCATTCTGAATAAAGGCACAACCTGGCTGGTCAGCGACATAGTCCAGCAACATAAATCCACACTTAGCAAGTCAGCGACACTGTCCAGCAACATAAATGCACGACCTAGCGAGTCAACGACACGGTCCAGCAGCATTAATCCTCACTTAGCAAGTCAACGACACAGTCCAGCAGCATAAATCCTCACTTAGCGAGTCAATGACATCGTCCAGCAGCATAAATCCTCACTTAGCGAGTCATCGACACTGTCCAGCAGCATAAATCCTCACTTAGCAAGTCAACGACACAGTCTGGCAGCATAAATGCACGACCTGGCTGGTCATCGGCGGGTATTTTACTGCTGCTTTTTATTGTCAGTTATCTTAATCAAAATAAATTTCGGGAAATAGAGGTTTTGATTTTCGATCAGTTCCCCAAAATCAAAACTGTTCACGTTGTAAGTGATGTAAATCCCGTCGCCGTGCAGTTCGGGATGTGCTTTGGCAGCATACATAAATGGCTTTTTGATACCGGGATATCCGGGTTTATAAAACAGGAACGGCTCTGTCCATTTCCCCTGTAAGCTATCAGCCATTCGCATTCCGATTGCTGCCTCACCAAATCCATAAGACTGAATCTGAATAAACTTCTTCAGTGAGGGATCATAATGAACTGAAAACTCCGTACCCCCGATAAATAACGGTTCGGGAACAGGATTCCTTGCAGTGCGGGGGGACCATTTTCCGTTACTAAACCACTCCGGATTGGATATGTCACCGGAACAAGCAAGATCAATTTTCCATCTGAGCACATAGATCTCATGCGTTGAAGGCTCAACGGCTCCGTAGGCATAAAGGTACTTCCCGTCTTTAAGAACCGCTGCTGAACCGGCAATTAATCCGTAAGTCTCCGGACCTTCCAGGTACTTCATTTTCCATTTTGACGGATCATCTGCAGGATTTGAGATAAGGACAGCAGACCAGCCAAAAGACTCAAAGCCTAATCCTGTCTTCACTTCACGAACTTTCATTAAAAAAACCAGGAGCTGATCCTTTATCATTACCCCATGACCTGTCCAGAACCAAAATTTTCCGGGTATATGAAAGAAGGCTTGCTGCTCTTCTCCAGACTTATCCCAGTAATATTTAACGGGTGCGGTTTTCAGATCGAAACCCTCCTGTATGCCAATGCTGTTTCTGATGATTTTTGAACCTTTCCTTGACCGGGTTGAATCAGAGCTGATAAAAGTATCGCTGAAAAGCCAGAGTATTTTACCGTTTCCAAGATCAACCGAAGAAGCGCCATCGGCACCACGCCATGCCGCATCATTTTTAAAGTATTGATCGGTCTCACCGGAGTATTTAACCTGGATGGTGTACCTTGCAGTATCGAACGGCTGGCTAAGGCAGATTTCAGTTAGGGAAAGAAAAAGAATCAGTGTCCAAATCTTCATCGTATTGTCTTAAATAATTAGTACTTCCAAAGCGGTGTTGAAACCGAAAAGGTAATGGTCCGGTTTTTTGATTGAACCATCTGATAACCCGAATTTGCTTCACGCAGACCGTGTTGGTAGATCAGGTTTAACCGCATATTTTTCATCTTATAAAAAAAGCCTGCATCGAGGGAAATATCATTACCACTCCCGTAATTCCCTGATTGCCAATCACCGATTCCGAACCGGTAAGCTGTTCCTGCCAAGGCGCCCCACCGTTCATTTATCATGCATTTAAGGTGCAAGGGAATTGACAAATAATTGGCATTAGACCGTGACAATGTACCATTATTACCTGGATTACTTCCCACCGTCACACCTATCGTACTGGTTCCTTCCCCTATGTATTCGTATTCAAGCCCAGACTGAACTGAAAAAATTGAATTGTCGAAAAAATAGGTCTGTTCAAGGCCTCCCGTTGCGCCAAGAAAGATTTTGTTCCCTGAGTTGGAAATGCCTCTACTCATGAATGAACAGTTAATTCCAATTTTAGACATCGTTTCCCATTTTTCCTGGCCAAAAGAAAATAGAGTGACCAATACAAAAAACAATAGCAGAGATGATTTCATAATTTGTGAAGATTGGTATGAATTAAATGCACCTGTCAATCTTTGATTTTCAGATAGCTGTCAAGATAGAATACAAACATAAGAATATTTTCATAGGTAGAGATAATATTTCCCGTTTTGTATTTTAGTCTTGTAATGTTTGTTGTTTTTTTTGCTGGTCAAGTTCGATACCTGTCTCACATCTTCGTCGTTATCCGGTTATCCCAAATAATCTGTGCAATATCATCTTTCCGATAAATTAAAGTCCTATTTTTGTCGGATTATAGGGATTGAAATATCCGAAAACCAATCTTTCTAAAGAAGTTGACGTTTCTACCGGATGGTTTTTATTCAATAAAAGTTAAACTATTAGCTTATGAAGCCAAAAATAGCTGCTCAGTCGGGCACTTTTGAGTCGAGTGATGTGATTTTTCTGATCGAACCACGTCCTGACAATTCGGGCAGAAAACTGGAAATCTCCTCCACGGTGATGCAACAGTTTGGTGCAAGTTTTAACCGGATTGTGATCGAGATGCTTGATCAGTATGAGATGACTGATATCCATTTGATAGCGAAAGACAAAGGCGCACTTGAACCAACAATCAAAGCCCGCCTCGAAACTGCGATCAAACGTTCGCTTGATCAACAAGAGGGTACATTGAAATAACACCAGCCAAAATGAAGAATTTTAAAAAACGGAGATCGATGCTCTATATTCCGGGGAATAATCCGGCAATGATTCAACAGGGCGGAATTTATGGCGCCGACAGCATCCTGCTTGACCTGGAAGATGCGGTCGCACTGAACCAAAAGGATGCAGCCCGGACTTTGGTCAGAAATATGATCAAGGTAACCAACTTCTACGATGCCGAAGTGTGCGTGAGAGTCAATCACCTGAGTACTCCTTTCGGCCTGGCCGATCTGGAAGAGATTGTCCCGCTTCAACCTTCTGCGATTCGTTATCCAAAGACAGAATCACCCGAAGAGGTGGCGAATCTTTTGAAAATAATTGAAAAGATAGAAGACCGTCACGGTCTTCCTCACAATAAGATGACCCTTCATGCGATGATCGAAACCGCGATGGGGGTTCAGAATGTATTTAATATCGCGAGCCAGTTTAGCCGCGTGGATGCAATAACAATCGGAGGGCAGGATCTGACGGCAGATATGAATATTATCTACACCTCTGACGGCGCAGGAATTGATTTTGCCCGCAAGCGGATTGTGATGGCTGCTAAAGCAAGTCATATTGATGTAATCGACACCGTTTTCCCTGATGTAAACGACGAAGAGGGTTTGCGCAAAGAGACCGAATATGCCAAAAAGATCGGGTTCACAGGAAAAGCAGTGATAAATCCGCGCCAGATCGAAATTATCCACGAAGTTTTTACCCCGACAGAGGAAGAGGTTCGGAAAGCTTATCGCATCGTGAAAGAATTCCGGGCTAATAGCGCAGCGGGCATCGGCGTTTTTGCCATCGATGGTAAAATGATTGATGCGCCTGTAGTTGCAAGGGCCGAGTATATTCTTAGGCTGGCAAATGTGACGGTGGGATAGTATCTGGCTGCTGGCCACTGGCAACTAGTTATAGGCAGATTGATGAAGCAGATGATTTGTTTCATCACCATATTGCCAGTTGCAAGTCATCGACTGCAGGTAGCTTTTCCAATGAAGAACAATAATTCATATTCGAATACACAATATTTAAAAATTCGGCAATGCTAAACAGTTTAGGGAGGGAGATTCCTGAATTTATTGAGGGAATCGGAAAATTGGAACCTTTTCAGGGCGCGCTTACAAAGCTGCGTAAAGGTTGGATGGATGAGCCAACAATTCCTGCTCCGAATAAGGCTTACT
>JANYLE010000013.1 GCA_025363795.1 Mariniphaga sp.
ACCAAAATCGCCTATTGGAAGGATCAACAATTCGAATTAAACAGATTGCTGGGGAAAACTATTGAAAAGATAGAAAAGAATTATCCCCGGTTTATCGATAAGATTAAAAAAGGTAACATCATCCCAATAGAAACAATCCAGGCCAATCTAAAATACGACGACAACCTAATTGAATATTTATTTTCTGAAAAGGATGAAAAGGGGAATCGGAAATTGTATGAATTTGTGATTACCTCAAAAGACTTAATTTGCCACACCGAATTAATCGATAGTACTTTATCCGTCAAATTATCTCAGCTGAAAAACCAATTCACAGAAGGTAACAGTTTTGCGAATTACAATCAGGTGAATCAGCTTCTATTTGACGCCTACCGCATTTTAATTCAACCTGTTGAAAAACATTTTACAGGAAAACAACTGATTATTATTCCTGATGATGAGATCTCCTATTTGCCGTTCGATGCATTTTTATCATCTTGGACTGTGAAGAAAAGGCATATTAATTATGCAGAATTAGCCTTTCTTATCCGCGATTACTCGATTTCATACGCTTACTCAACCAATACTTTATGGAATAATCAGTCAAAAGCACGAAATCGTCCGGAAGTAATCGGTTTTGCACCGGAATATTCGAATGCGAAATCAAGTGATGGGAAAAAATACAATGCCCTTAAATCTAATTATAAAGAAGTAGAAAGCATTCTCAATAATTTTAACGGAACAGTTTTTAAAGCCGGTCAGGCAACGATTACAAATTTCAGATCAAATTTGAAAAGTGGAGCAATACTGCACCTTGCCATGCATGCTGAGTTAGACACCTTACAATCAGGCTCATCAAGTTTAATATTCACATCTGAAATTACAAACTTAGACAATTACCGGTTGCATAGCTACGAAATCGGACAAATGAACATCAATGCACCGATGGTGGTATTGAGTGCCTGCAACACTGGTAATGGAAAGCTATACAGTGGAGAGGGCTTAATGAGTCTTGCACGCAATTTCGTTCTGGCAGGCGTTCCATCGGTAGTTGAAACGCTCTGGCCAGTCGAAGACTTTGCAAGTTCCAAAATAATGGGGAGCTTTTACAGTTATCTATCACAAGGGAAACCAAAGAATGAAGCGCTGAGGCAAGCGAAACTGGATTATATTAATTCTACATCACCATCGTATGTAAATCCCCGATTTTGGGCGGCTTACACGCTCATAGGAGATGTTTCACCTGTTAAGATAATCTGGTGGAAAGAACCCTGGATTATAATTTCACTATTCCTTTTGATTGTAACTATCGCGCTACTTTCACTTTACCGTTTAAGATTTTTAAGAATAAGTTGAGCCTTTTTCTTGTAAATACCTTCAGTTTCTGACAAAGTTACCATGATTGAATGAGCTTTCAGATTTTCCCCGGTTTTAATATAACACAATCCAAGATACCACTGCGCTTCAGGTACAAATTGGTCATCAGCAGAAATAATACTCGTGAATACATTTATTGCTTCAGGGAAATTGTTTTTCCCCATTTGATTGAGTCCTGAAAAAAGAAGAACCTCAGGTAAATTTTCATTCATTTTTAGTAATTCTTTAAATGCCAGCTCTGCATGGGTATAATCTTTTGACAAATAGTAATCTACACCTTCCTGTAATTTTCCGGTAATTTCGTTGGAATTTCCTCTTAGCCGAAACGAATTAGCCTCTAAAGGCTCATAATACTGGTCGTATACAGAATCATTCGTATATGAATTTGTCAGCGGCCTGATCATCAAAAGTGAGAGTACTAATACTGCCGCAGCTACCTGGAATATAACCTTTCGGGATATCAAGTGACGTTGGGAAGGCATTTGAATAACCTTTCGGTTGAATGGATCCGATTTTTTTACATACTGAACAATCTGCTGAGCGGCAACATTATTTTCATTTGAAAGTTTGTTCTGTTCGAAGGTTCTCACCCAATCTTCCGAAACATCATCAATTCCGGAAAGAATCATTTCAACTTCGGCTTTAGCAATCTTTTTCCGAATTTCCACCTCTGTATTTATTTCAATAATATTGAAGTCCTTGTTGATTCTTTTCTCTCTGTTTGAATGTCTGTAGTTATCAATATCCTTTAATGCAAGTATTTCAGCTTTAATAAGGTCGGGATCGTTTTCAATTGCCTCAAGCAACAAGCTCTGTTTCATAATCTTATTGATTTTACACTGAAAACCGTATTCCTTTCTCAAGTGCTCATTCGTATTAAGACTACGTTTAAACTCCTCTTTTTCAGCTTTAGTCATTTCTCCAGAATGATAGTCGAGAATGATTTCAGTAAAATTATTCATAATAATTCGTGATTAATTATTTTATGTTCAAATTTTTCTCTAATTCTTTATAATCGGGATGCTCCATTATTCTGCTTTTCAACTCTTTCATGCATTCGCTTTTCTTTTTACGAACATATCCATAACTGTATCCAAGTTTTTCAGCTATCTCCAAGGGAGGAATCTCCATCCAATACATTTTGAGAATTTTCTGCGACACATCGTCCATAGAATCAAAACATTGCCTGAAAACATTCTCATAAAAAACACTGTCGCCGCGTTCTGTAAAATCACTTTCAAAATGCTCAATAGAGCGCCGGAGTTCGTAGTTCTTTGCTGCCTTTAATTTGTCAAGGGCCATTAGCCACAAATTTTTGCAAATGGCAAACAAATAGGTTGATAACGTACCTTGAAGTACAAAGTCGTCATTGTATATTTTTTCGATAATGATAAACAGTGCATCCTGAAAAATATCTTTTGCATCTTCATCACTGCCATTATTTTTTGATATAAAATATCTGATTACAGGAAGATGCTCCTTCGCCAGGTATTTCACAGCATAAGATTCGCCGCTTTTTAGGCCTTGAATAATTTCCTGATCGGTATAATTTTTCATTTGAAACAAAATATTCAGTGTTTTTGCTTATTCAGCAATAGTGCAAAATAAGCATTTAGTACAGACATCTCTTGACATCAAATGTAGATAAATTTTAAAATGATTTAGATACATAACATTGCACATGTATATGCAAAATGATGAAGTTTGTTTATTACACTTTCCGATCAGACTAACTCAAACTTGATTCCTCAAGACAGCTTTGAATAAAACGATATGCGACCTGCAATATCTGATCATCAACCTATTTATCAAAGAACGCTTATTCAAAAAATTTAAAACCAAACAATGCGGCTTCATTTAGAAATATTTCCATCACTCTGAAGTAAGAATAAATTTATCGTTCAGTTTAACCATTTATACTACTTAATTGGAATAGCAGTGAAATTGTTACCTATTTTCGACAATTATTTTTCAAGAAAAAACAAAAAAACCATCTATACACATCAATATCTGTATATTAGTACCAAATAAAAATCATTCTGCACATTGATTTTGATGATAAATCTCCTTCGTTTTTAATATATATTCATTGATTTTGAACTTCCGTCGGATACAATACTCAATTGCCAAAGGCTTTGTCAGGGAGTTTCCTGAATATTCTGGAAAACCAACAGCATTCCATTTTCGAAATCTGAAAGACAATAAATTCATCAATCATCAAAAATCCGGTTAAACAAAAAATGCTTAATTATTGTTGTAATGATAAATTTTGCTTTTCTTTGCATCGAAAGAATTATCAGAAAATGACGACATTTAAATCAATATGGCTTTGGTGGGGCAACACTTTCCTCTTTTAGAGGTAAAGCCATATTGTATTTTTTAAAATATACAGCCGGCTTACCTACTATTAGGTGAGCCGGCTTTTTTATTTGCACGGATTTACATGAAAATTAATAAAATAACTAAATACGAGATGAAGCGTACAACAAAATATAATTGGTCTTGGCGTTGGCAGGATTACTTTTTACAAACGTGAAAGGATAAAGTTCTTGTCTCCTGTTGCAGGAGGTAAACGGCTTATCGGATCACGATAAGCCGTTTTTATTTTTAAACTATTCAATCAAAATTCAAATATGAAAAGATACAAATTCAAAACCAATGTCAAGGAGATCTTAGCCGATATGGTCACTCCTGTAAGTGTTTACCTAAAGATGCGGGATATTTTCCCAAATGCGCTTTTGCTCGAAAGCTCCGATCACCACAGCCTTGAAAACAGCTATTCGTTTATCTGCTTAAAACCGGAAGCGTCTATCGAGGTTGAGCAATTCAAAACCACAAAAAAATACCCCGATGGAAAAATAGAACTTGGCCAAATCACTAAAAACGGTCAACTTGCCGATGAGATGGAAGCTTTCTTTGATCTGTTTAAGGCAGAGAATAGTCTTCCTGAACTTCCTGCCAACGGATTTTTCGGTTACGTTAGTTATGACGGAGTTCAATATTTTGAGACAATTAAGTTTAATAATCCGGTAAACCCGGCTTATGCGATCCCTGAAATTCATTATTCTTTTTACCATTACATTATTGCAATCAATCATTTTCAGAATCGTATCCAATTGATTGAAAACCTCTTCGAAGGAGAAACGTCTTCCCTGACTGTAATTGAAGATTTACTCACCAGCCGCAATTTTGCCACCTTTTCGTTTGATACCCTTGAAGATGAGAAATCAAACATTACGGACGAAGCGTATAAAAACATGGTTACCAAAGGGAAAGAGCATTGTTTCAGAGGTGACGTATTCCAGATCGTTTTGTCACGTCAGTATTCTCAACATTTTTTGGGTGACGATTTCAATGTTTACCGTGCCCTTCGTTCTATCAATCCTTCACCATATCTTTTCTATTTTGATTACGGGAGTTACAAAATTTTCGGTTCCTCACCCGAAGCTCAGCTTCAGATCAATAAGCAAAAAGTTTCCATCAATCCAATTGCAGGAACTTTTCGCAGAACCGGAAATGACGAACAGGATCGCCTGCTTGCCGAAAAACTTTCAAATGATCCCAAAGAAAATGCAGAACATGTAATGCTGGTCGATCTTGCCCGCAATGACCTAAGCCGTAATGCGAAAGATGTTAAGGTCGAACTTTTCCGCGAGGTGCAGTTTTATTCCCACGTGATCCATCTTGTATCGAAAGTGACCGGAACACTTCCCGAGGGAGCCAATCCAGTCCGTGTGATGGGTGATTCATTCCCGGCCGGAACCCTATCCGGAGCGCCAAAGTTTAAATCGATGGAACTCATTGATAAATATGAAAATCAGAATCGTGGCTACTATGGCGGATGTATCGGATTTATTGGCTTTGACGGACGGTTTAACCACGCCATTATGATCCGCTCTTTTCTAAGCAAAAACAATACACTCTTCTACCAGGCAGGTGCAGGTATTGTCGCCGCGTCTGACGAAGAAAGTGAATTACAGGAAGTTGGTAATAAGCTCGCAGCATTGAAAAAAGCGATCGACATGGCAAAAGAAATTAAATAAAACAAAAACCGATGAAAATACTAGTAATAGATAATTACGACTCATTCACCTACAACCTGGTTCATGCTTTGAAAAAGTTTGACGGGGTAACAGTTACCGTTAAAAGAAATGATGAAGTCGCTGAAAGTGACCCTGATTTATACGATAAAATTGTATTCTCACCCGGGCCCGGATTGCCGGAAGAAGCTGGCTCAATGCTTTCCATTATTCAAAATTATGCCGGCAAAAAATCGATGCTGGGCGTTTGTCTTGGACACCAGGCAATTGGCGAATCTTTTGGTGGAACTTTACAAAACATGAACGATGTTCTCCACGGAATAGCCACCCCGATCCACGTTGTTTCCAAATCGTATCTTTTTGAGAATATGCCCGAAACGTTTAATGCCGGACGTTACCATTCATGGATTGTTGAGAAGGAATCACTCCCGTCAGCATTAGAGCTTACCAGCCTTGACGATGAGGGTCGGATCATGTCATTTCAGCATCGTGAATTTGATATTCAGGGGGTTCAATTCCATCCGGAATCGATATTAACGCCGCTTGGGGAAACTATACTAGAAAACTGGGTCAGACATTAAGAAAGAATCTCGCAAAGACAATTGTAATAACCTATAATAATATAAATATGAGACATATACTGAATTACCTTTTTGAATTTAAAAGGTTAACCATACAGGAGGCAGAAGATATTCTGATTGAAATTGCGGGTGGTAAACATTCCGATGCTGAAATTGCAGCCTTCATCACGGTATTTAATATGCGAACGATTAGTATTGATGAATTGGCCGGCTTTCGTAATGCATTGCTAAAAATTTGTATTCCAATCGATTTGTCAGACTTTAATACGATTGATTTGTGCGGAACAGGTGGCGATGGAAAAGACACATTCAATATCTCGACACTTTCAGCATTTGTGGTTGCAGGCGCCGGGGCAACAGTTGCCAAACATGGCAATTATGCCGCCTCATCCGGTTGCGGATCGTCGAATGTGATGGAACATCTTGGCTATAAGTCTTCTAACAGTCATGACAGGTTGCGTAAAGAACTCAACGATTGCGGCATTACGTTTCTGCATGCCCCACTTTTCAATCCGGCAATGAAAAATGTGGCTCCGGTCCGTCGCGCTTTAAGACTGAAAACCTTCTTTAATATGCTTGGACCAATGGTGAATCCAAGCAGACCACAAAATCAGGTTGTAGGTGTTTTTAGCCTTGAACTGGCACGCATGTATAACTATCTTTATCAAAAGAGCGATGTCAATTATTGCATC
This sequence comes from Mariniphaga sp., assembly GCA_025363795.1. Classification (GTDB taxonomy): domain Bacteria; phylum Bacteroidota; class Bacteroidia; order Bacteroidales; family Prolixibacteraceae; genus JAAFHB01. The sequence goes on from JANYLE010000013.1 coordinate 6,670, forward strand.
ATCCACAGTCTGGATGGATATGACGAAATTTCCCTTACCGGCGATTTCAAGGTGCTAACGAAAAAAACAGATTCAATCCTTACCCCTTTGCACCTGGGAATGCCTGTTGTTAAAGCTGAAGAGCTTGCCGGATCAGGAGACGTTCCAGGAACAGCTGCCATTTTTATGAAAGTTCTTAACGGAAAAGGAACAACTGCCCAAAACTCAGTCGTGATCGCTAACTCAGCCATGGCTTTAACCACCTATTTCCCCGAAAAAGAGATTGAGGAATGCCTCGAAGAAGCCAAATCATCTTTGCTGGGAGGTAAGGCACTCAGGGTTTTCGAAAAATTAATCTCTTTACAATGAGCACAATCCTGAATGAAATTGTTGCAAACCGGAGAAAGGAAGTTCAGATTCAAAAACAAAACGTTCCTCTTGCGGAAATTCAATCGATTATTGATTTAAGTGTTAAACGTAATTCGCTTTCTGACCAATTACGATTACCCGGTAAAAGCGGAATTATCGCTGAATTCAAACGAAGGTCGCCTTCAAAAGGGGTAATCAACAATAGTGTTCAACCCGAAATTGTTACCAAAGGGTATGCCGAAGCCGGAGCATCAGGATTATCAGTACTTACCGACGGATCTTATTTTGGTGGAAGTACTGCCGATTTCACAGCCGCCCGGATTATCAACCCTTTCACTCCACTACTTCGAAAGGATTTTATGGTCGATGAATACCTGCTTTATGAGTCACGGCTACTGCAAGCTGATGTTATTCTTCTGATTGCGGCCGTACTCGAAAAATCGGAGATCGCCCGTTTTACGGCCATTGCTCACGAACTGGGAATGGAAGTACTGCTTGAACTTCACGACGAAAGCGAGATCGAAAAAATTGACCATCAAATCGATATGATTGGGATCAATAACCGTAATCTGAAAGATTTCAAAGTCGATTTAAATCAATCACTTCAACTTCTTGATCGGCTTCCGGCAAATTCAATTAAAATATCAGAAAGCGGAATAAGTGATCCTGAGACAGTTGATTTTCTGCGAAGTCGTGGGTTTCAAGGTTTTTTAATGGGAGAAAATTTCATGAAATCGGAAAATCCGGCAATAGCATGCCACGATTTTATTTCGAGATTAAAGTATTAAAAAATTCAATATTAAGTTGATATGAAATAGCCGTGATTATAAAATCACAAATCTGAATGAATATTTTCTTCATAGCTATTTCATCTGAGCTTTAAAAAAAATTAAATACTGATGAAAATAAAAGTTTGCGGAATGCGCAATCCATCGAATATTGAAGATCTGGTCAAGCTAAGTCCCGATTACATTGGCTTTATTTTTTATCCTAAATCGAAACGATTTATCGGAAATCAAATATCAGATGATATTCAGGCACTTATTCCTGTCTATATTCAAAAAGTAGGTGTTTTTGTCGACGAGCCCTTCGAAAGCTTACTCGAAAAGTTCAGGAACAATAAGCTCGATATGATCCAGCTTCACGGAAGCGAACTTCCGGGATACTGTGAACGACTTAAAAAATTGGATATTCGTGTAATTAAGGTATTTAATATTTCGCCCGATTTCGATTTTGAGACAGTCAAACCATATCAATACTTTTGTGATTATTTCCTTTTCGATACGGCAGGTGATTTACCTGGAGGCACCGGAGCAAAATTCAACTGGGAGAGATTGGATCAATATACCGGAGAAAAACCTTACTTTTTGAGTGGCGGAATTCAACCTTCCGATGCGGGAAGAATTAAGAGCCTTGCAGACAAGAAATTGCATGCTATTGACGTCAATAGTGGATTTGAGATTGAACCCGGATTAAAAGATATTCCAAAACTGAAAGAGTTTATTGAGAAAATCAGACAATAGAGAAAAGTAAAGAATCAAAAAATAAAACCATTATAAAATGAGCTATCAATCAAATAATGAAGGATATTACGGCACATTTGGAGGAGCCTTTATTCCCGAGATGATGTATCAGAATATTAACCATTTACAAAACTGTTACCTGGAGATCATCGAAAGCAAGGAATTTCAGCAGGAATTTCGGCAACTACTTCGCGACTACGCAGGCAGGCCATCGCCACTCTATTACTCCGATCGCCTTTCAGATCGTTATAAGGCGAAAATCTACCTTAAACGTGAAGATTTGAATCACACAGGATCGCATAAAATCAACAATACGATCGGTCAGATATTGCTGGCCAAAAGATTAGGCAAAACGCGTATTATTGCCGAAACCGGCGCAGGACAACATGGTGTAGCAACGGCAACAGTCTGTGCGAGAGCCGGATTAGAATGCATTGTATATATGGGAGCAGTTGACGTTGCCCGGCAATCGCCAAATGTCGAGAAAATGAAGATGCTGGGAGCTGAGGTACGACCCGTGCACAGCGGTAATAAAACACTCAAAGATGCTACAAATGAGGCCATCCGCGACTGGATTAACAATCCCGTTGATACTCATTACATTATCGGATCTGTTGTTGGACCACACCCCTACCCCGATATGGTTGCCCGGTTTCAATCGGTGATCAGCGAAGAGATAAGGGTGCAACTCAAAGAGAAAACAGGCAAGGAAACTCCTGATTATGTGATCGCCTGTGTTGGAGGAGGAAGCAATGCAGCCGGTGCTTTTTACCATTTTCTGGATGATCCGGATGTTAAACTGATAGCCGTTGAAGCCGGAGGGAAAGGGGTGGAAACTGGTGAATCTGCAGCTACCACTGCTCTCGGACACCCTGGAGTTCTTCACGGAAGCCGCAGCCTGTTAATGCAAACACCAGATGGTCAGGTCATAGAGCCATATTCTATATCTGCTGGATTAGACTATCCCGGAATCGGTCCGATGCACGCTAATTTGTTCGTTACAAAAAGGGCGCAGTTTCTAAATGCCACCGACGATGAAGCACTGAAAGCTGCATTATATCTTACCCAATGTGAAGGAATTATACCGGCACTCGAATCGGC
>JANYLE010000024.1 GCA_025363795.1 Mariniphaga sp.
CCGTAGGTGAATTAAGAAAAAAAACTTCAAAGTCAAAACCGCTGGAAGCACCTGTAGATCTGACATTCGTGGACCAGTTTTATGATCGGATTTATACATTGGACAGTGCAACCTTAACCAATAGTCAAAAAGTGTCGCTGAACCAGACAATAGTAAAAATGCGCAGTATGTTGCTGGAAAAGACCAAGCAATTAAAGGTGCCTGTGACAGCGCCAGCATAGGAAATCGGATTTTTTTGACAGTTGTTTTGTGTTATATCAGATAGTTATGCCATTTCCGAACGTTCGGAAATGTGGTGGAAACAGCATAACGAGGAAAAATTGATAACGATCAAAACAGGGAGCAACATGGCAAACAGTAATCTTACAAGCGCCAAAAGAGAAAAAAACGACGAGTTTTATACTCAGTATGGCGATATTCAGAAAGAGATTGAGGCGTATCTGGAATACAATCCCGATGTTTTCAGTGGCAAGGTGGTGTATTGCAACTGCGATGATCCGTTCGAGAGCCATTTCTTTCGTTATTTCGTGCTCAATTTCAACAAGCTGGGATTGAAACAGCTCATCACCACCAGCTATAAACCATCGCCTGTAGCCAATACGCAGTTGGCGTTGTTTGGCGACGACACCACACTGCCAAAATTAAAAGGCCGTCCCAAGATAAATGCCAACCGGTTTATTATCAACGAAGTGCATGACATGGACGGTGACGGCGAGTTCAACCTGAAAGATGTTGCCATGCAGTTAAAAGAAAACCAGCATAACGAATGGACGCCGCTGGAAGGTGACGGAGATTTTCGCAGTGATGAATGTGTGGAACTGCTGAAACAATCAGACATTGTGGTGACAAACCCGCCGTTCAGCCTGTTCCGTGAATATGTGAAGCAACTTGTTGATTATGATAAGAAGTTTGTGATTATTGGAAATATGAACGCGATTACCTACAAAGAAGTTTTCCCGCTGATAAAAGATAATAGGATGTGGTTAGGGAATGGATTTCATGCTGGTAATGCTTATTTTTATACGCCAAACTCACGCGAATTTGCATCTGGAGTTTTTGACGCAACTACAGGTTTGGTAAAATTTCGTAATGTTTGCTGGTTCACCAACCTCGACCATGGACGCCGCCACCAACCTTTGCCGCTTATGACCATGAGCGACAACTTGAAATTCAGCAAACACAAGGAAATCAAAGGCAAAAAAGAGTATATCAAGTACGACAATTACGATGCTATAGAAGTTTCGTTTACTGATGCCATACCGAGTGACTATGACGGTGCTATGGGTGTGCCGATCAGCTTTCTGGATAAATATGCACCCGAACAATTTGAGATTGTTGGTGCGACAGAAAGCGAAGGAAAAGGATTTTCTAACGGGATATGGGACGAAAAAAGCACCGTTGCGCAGGCATTAGTCAAGGGAGAGAGGGTCTACAAGAGAATCTTTATCAAACACAAGAAGGTAAATATTGCATGAAAACAACCTTAAAAACCGGCATCACCGTTAAAGATATCTGCGAAGGGTTTGTCTATAACGAACTGGAGGGCAAGGGGCTCTTTGGTCTGTCCGGCACGCTCACGATTCAACCGGAGTATCAACGCAATTATATCTATGCCTCCGACGGTGGAAAAAGAGAACAGGCCGTTATTGAATCAATACTCAAAAGCTACCCGTTGGGTTTGATTTATTTCAATACCGTAAGCGAGGGCAATTTTGAAGTATTGGACGGGCAGCAGCGTATTACCAGCATCGGGCGGTTTGTGACCGGTAAATTTGCCATCAAAGACGAAAATGATATGGAGCAGTATTTTGACGGTATGGCAGAAGACAAGAAAGCCATGATACTGGAAACCAGACTGCTCATTTATGAATGTGAAGGGAAAGAAAGTGAAATAAAGGAGTGGTTTAAGACAATCAATATCGCCGGGGTTCCGCTTAATGATCAGGAATTACTCAACGCCGTGTATTCCGGCCCCTTTGTGACGCTCGGTAAAGAGGAGTTCAGCAACAGCCAGAACGCCAACATCCAGAAATGGAGCGCGTACATCAAGGGGAGCGCCAACCGGCAGGACTTCCTGGAGCGGGCGCTGGACTGGGTGAGCAAGGGCACTATCGGCGGCTACATGAGCAGCCATCGCACCCAAGAC
>JANYLE010000035.1 GCA_025363795.1 Mariniphaga sp.
GAACGGACAAGAGTCGCTGCATAACTTACATTGTATGCAGGCAGCCGGGGTAATCGAAAGGTGCCATTTCGAAAACCTTGACATCCATCCCAGCAATACGCCATAAGGGCATAAAAACCGGCAATAAGGACGTGCAACGAACATCCCCATTAATATAAATGCAATACCCAGTATGACCATATGAAATTCAGCATCCATTCTGAAGATCCCGACAAACGGGTCGTAACGACAAATAATAAAGTCAGTACCCGTTGCCGCAAACAGAACAGCCAATGTCAGGTAGATATAAGGAATAAGCCCCAATGTTTTACGAAGCCATTCAGGTAGTGATAACGGTTTAATAATCAATAAGTCTTGCATGGCTCCCAATGGGCACGCCCCGGCACAAAAGGTTCTGCCAAAATAGAGTGTGAAGATGAGAGGTATCAGAAAGAATAGCAAAGTGGTGATTGATATGGCATAACCCGGATCAAAAAGGGTGAGCGCCACATTTTGAATTGATCCGATCGAGCAGATGCAGCCATCCCTGTAAAATCCGAAATAGAGCAGCGTGAAAACAGAAAGCCAGAGCAAACCTCTTCGGGAGCGTTTCGTTATTGCCAACCAACTTGCCAGTGAGAGAACAATCAATAAAACAACAACATCGGTGTACTCCAGCGCCAGCGCACGCGGTTCGGGTGTTATAGGCGAAGGTTGCGTATATCCCGACCCAAATTCCGGTTTAGGAAATCGTTGTTGCTGCGCAACTCCTACAAAACTGAAAAGCAGAAAAGCGAAAATCAGCGATATTTTAGTCCAATTCTTCATGAAATGCTTTCTATAATAAGATATTAATCGTTTTACATTTGTAATTGAACTTCCTTTGCCTTAGATTATCAATCAAAATATAAAGCGGTTACATTAATTGCGTTTTGTCATTTTTTTGTTCTCTCCACTTTTTAAGGAGCGATTAAAACACATGAATCAACCTTTTGGATCCTTGGTAAAAGTTCCCTTTACGTTATAGGGCTTACTTGCTTTTACCCTTGAGATAGCTTCCGAAGGACATAACCTGGCGATCGAGCATTCATTACAATTCAAACAAATTCGGTGAATGATCTGTAAATGCAGGGAACCATTTCCAAATGAGGTGCACCCTTTCACACATTTTGCACAGCCGATGCACAGATCTTCATTGATAACATATTCGAAATAAGGCTCTTCGATAAACTTACGTTGAATGGCTGCGGTCGGACAAAGCTGATTTTCAGCAGCCGTTGAGAGTTTATTCGCATCGGGTTTCAGATAACCACCACAGAGATCGCAATAACCGCAGAGGTCGTAAGCATGAAGGCATTTCACTGCCGAAGGGGTCATCACACACGAAGTAGCACAACGTCCGCATTGCGTACATTTGAATGGATCGATCTGCCAGACATATTTTTCAGCTGTCAAATGCTTGGCAGCCAATCCACCAACAGAACCCAGTGCAATCAACAATGAGAGGCGGGTACCGTTCCGGATGAAATCCCGCCGACTGTTTTTAGGTTTATTTTCCATTTTTCCTCTCCTTATCAGCCTGTGGAAGTGTACATTGATTAAGTTTACCACAGTTCTTACATTGTGGCGCAACCGAACAATTTTCAGGAGTTTCAATCTTTTGATTATAGGCAAGGAAGGCACTCAATAATCCGATTCCGGATAATATTGCCCATCTCCCACCTTGTCTGAAAAATTCTTTTCTGTCCATCAGCCTCTATTTTTTTACAAATAACCGGAGCATCTTTTTATCGATATCAAGCGCATAGATATTGCCGTGATCATCAACTGCCAAATCGGGTGCATGACCATCGGTTACAAATTTTGAAGGAGCCGCTACCACACCCGAAAACTCACCAGAAGGTTTGTAGGTTTTAATCCTGACCATCCCCTTTTCGCTCGTTACGAAACTGCCATCGGGTAAAAAAGCAAAATGAGCCGGATTACAGCAGCCGCTAAAGCCCTCTATTTTAATTGATGAGGCTTGCCACCAGGTTCGAAGCTTCCCATCAACAGTATAATTTTCAAGCGAATGTTTCCCGGGATTTACGATCCACAATTCACCTTCGGCGTTAAAGGCCAAATCAAAGTAGGGACTTGGTATGATAAATCCGTGAATCTGATCGTTACCCGATTTTCCTTCAATTTCACCCAGCGATTTTTCTTCAAGATTAAACTTGCGGATAATCCGCTTTCCGGCATCAGCCACAAATACGATTCCTGCCTGTTCAGTAATTGAAGTGATAACCGTGCTGTCGGAAAATGAATTCCAATCCGAGATTTTTATACCTTCGCGATTCAGCACTTCAAGCGATTTTCGGAACCCGACAAATATGTTTCCTGCAGAGACATAAACACAGGATGGCTTTTGGTCGAAACTGACCTCCTTTAAAAGTTTTCCGTTTGACTGTATAATCTGCATTTTCTGATCACCTACTACGAAAAGCTCGTTATCCCGCCAGCAGACACCTGAAGGTTCTGAAAAGTTGATGGAGTAATCGCGGTTCTCTCTAAACATAATCAACGCGGTGTCAATGCGCGAGAATGAATCAACATTGAACTCGTATGGATTGGCGGGCTGCATATCGGGTTTAGACGAATTGTAGTCAAGCGCAATCACTGCAACAATTACGACTGCCAGAAGAATTAGAAAAATAACGATCCCTTTGTTCTTCATCATGCTGAAATTAAAGGTTCATATTTACGCAAACCATTGTTTTTGAGTCTCTTAATAAGAGAAATCCATTGGCAATTGCCAAAGGCGCCCATGCGTCCGCACCATTCTTAATCACCTTAACCTGATCGAGTTGGATATATTTTGAAGTGCTTGGTTTGATGATGGTCAAAGTCCCTTCATCGTCAAGAATAAAGAATTTGTTGTCGGCAATAAAGAAAGGGCCTAATCCAAAACGGGCTGTTTGTCCGCTCGACCAAATCATTTTTTTGGTATCTGACGGATCGACGCATACGAACTGATTCCGCAGCGATCCCGCATCTTTTGGCAAAATTCCAAAAAGATGTCCATCCCAGAAAACCGGCGTTTGTTGTTCACAAGCCAATCCGAATCGCGGAAGGTATTCCTGTAAAACATCAATTGTAAAATTGCCGCCACTTTCCTTAAGTTGTAACATCATAGCTCCGGCACCATAGCCTGCGGTCATAAAGATTTTCCCATCGGGCATGCAAACAGGTGAAGGTGCAACCACTGAATGATTCCATGCAGGAGTTTTCCAAAGCACTTTACCAACTTCGGCGCCATCGGCAGCAACGCCGACTAATCCACCTATCGCACTGTAAACATACATTTTACGACCTCCAAAGGTAAACGGCATTACTGATGAATGTGACATTTTCCATCCATCAGGATTAGGTGTCTCCCACAATTTCTGACCGGTTTCGCAACTTACACCTATCATGAGCGCTTTTCCGCCCGTAGCGATGATCGCTACATCGTTGTCAATCATGGGACATTGCCCCGTGTACCAGAACGGGATTTCGGTGGCATATTCTTTGACGACATCAATGCCCCAGCGGAAATTTCCAGTGAGACGATCAAGACACATCACCTGACAGCGAGGTCCCATCGACAATATATATTTTTCAGTAATCGCCGGGATTGTCCGCGACATTCCGTGGTTTCGTTTAATGCTCACATTATAGCCTCTTTTCCACAACTCCTTACCGTCGGTCAACGAGAAGCATCTTAATAAATCGGCTTTTTCTTTCTCGTTGTAATCGAGCAGGTAAACCAAACCTTTGTAAATTGTGGCGCCTGAATGTCCTTCACCCAGTTCGATCGACCAGCGGATATCAGCACCTTTTGGACCAAATTTATCCTTTAATTTTACAGGTGACTTAGAGATATTGTCGTAATCATTTCCCCTGAACCTGGTCCAGGTTTCAGTCATTTCCTTGTAACCAGTAGAATAATTCTCGAATATTTTGCCAATTTCGACATTCTCAGCGATCGAATCGGCTGCAGCCCGTTTATCCAATCCCGGGAGACTTTCGGTGAATTTTGCCGTCGGATCTTTCATCAGCCACCAGACAAGAACAAGAAAGGCGGCTAACGGGAGCAGGTATAATAAAATATTCAGCGATTTTTTTGAAATCATTTTAAGCTTTAATATTATAAATCAGCAAGATATTGCCGTGACGCAAATACAATAAGCCATTATAGATAGCCGGATGTGCCCAGTAAGGTCCCTCACCCGCTTCTACTTTAAAGGTACTGATTATTTTAAAATCAGCTACATCCGGTTGAACTAACGCCACATTGCCACTCTTTTCTTCGTAACAATAAAGCAAACCGTCAGCAGCAATTATAGAACCTTTGGTAAACCAATCTTTTACCCAATTGGTTTTTCCTGTATTCCAATCCAGCGAAACCCATTGTCCTTTGGCATTACTTTGCCAGTTGGTTCCGTAAATATTACCATCAACGAGGACAACACCTCCATGATGCGTATCCATCGTATCGTTTTTCCATTTCAGGCTAACCGAATGACCATCCTCCGAAAGGGAAAACATCGTTGCCGGATGATCATATCCGCTTGTCACAAAAATTTCGCCATTGTGATAAACGGGCGTATTCGTATTCGCTCCGTTTCCTGACTCACCCTTATGAAATTGCAAAAGATTAAAATTCCAGAGAATTTCACCATTCAGGGCATTAATTCCGATCAGGTCTTTAGCCGTTTGGGCAAGAATAATCTTTAAATCATTCCGTTCAATCAACGAAGGGGAAGCGTAGGCCCTTGATCCTCCAAGACTTTTAGCAATCCAAAGCAATTTACCGGTTATCTTGTCATAAGCCACAACCGACGCCTTTTCTCCGCCGGTCACATAGATAGCAGCCTGGTCAGTTAAAAGAACAGATTCGGCCACTCCCCAGCGATGATATTCACCACTAAATTGGTTATGTGCATCTTGCGACCATAAAATCTCACCATTCTTTGCATCCAGACAGCAAACAGTGCCCATTCCACCGATCAAATAAACCTTATCATTTTGGAGAGTTGGCGTGCAACGCGTGTCGGGAAAAGAATTTGCCCATGCATGTCCATATACTTTTTCCCAGATCAGCTTTCCCTTCAGATCATATGCAGAAATCATATCCATGGTATCTTTCTTAATACCAGTAATATAAATAATATCCTTATAAACAACAGGTTCTGAATAACCTTTCCCTATTCCGGGAATCTCAAGAACCAATTTAGGTCCTGCATCAGGCCATTTTTTGAGCAGACCATTTTCAGGAAATACCCCGTCGCGCAATGGTCCGCGCCACTGAGAAGTTTCCTGTCCAAAAACAGAAGAAAGCAGAAATAACGATATACAGAAAAGTAGAATCCTCATATATAAGATTATGCCTTGATATTATAAACCATTAAAACTTCGCCATGACGCAAATAGAGCTTACCATCCTTGATAAAAGGGTGCGCCCAATGTGGTCCTGTTCCGTTAGTAACTTTGAATGTGCTGATTACATCCCATTTTACGGGATTCGGTTTAATCAGACCGACAGTACCCGTTTTTTCCTCATAAACATAGAACAGGTCATCAGCTCCAACGAGTGCACCTTTATTAATCCAGTCAGTTTCGTATTGTACCTCACCCGTATCCCATTTCAAACAGACCCATTTTCCTTTACCATTGCTGATCCAGTTAGATCCATAAATGTAATCTCCCGCAACTAAAACTCCATGATGATGATTATCAAGTACATTATTCGTCCATTTTTCGGAAACGGAAGTTCCGGAAGGATCCATTTTCAACATCACTGCTGGGTAGTCGTAACCCATTGAAAGAAAGATCTCATCATTTTTGAAAACCGGTGTATTCGTCCAGATCAGACCTGGCTGATCTTTCCATAATTCGTTCTTATAGTATTTGTAATTCCAGGCAACTTTGCCGCTTTCGGGATTCAGCGCAATCAGGTTGGTTGCCGTTACCGCCAATATAAATCTGAAATTTTTGTATTCATATATCGTCGGTGATGCGTAGGCACGTTGTCCACCAACGCTTTCGCTCTTCCATATCAATTTACCGGTCATTTTATCAAAAGCAACGACCGAGGTCTCCTTACCTCCAGGTGTGCAAATCACTTTATCGTCAACAATTAATGGAGTCTCTGAAACGCCCCACATGTGCCATTCGGCTTTAAAATCCTTATCGACATCAACAGCCCACCGCTCTTTACCGGTATTGGCATCGATGCAAACCAACCGACCCATTCCGCCAACAACATATACACGATCTCCTTCAATTGTGGGAGTTGACCGGGTTTCAGGAAACGACTGATACCAGGAATGTCCGTAAGGAACCTGCCACTTTATTTTCCCCTGAAAATCAACAGCTGTCAGATAATCAAGCGTATCGATCATTCCTGTCACATAAATGGTTTGATTGGCAACAACCGGTGAGGAATAACCCTTTCCCAATTTCTCAACTTTCAATACCATTTCCGGGCCGTTTGCAGGCCATGTTTTCATTAATCCAGACTCCTTAAAATAGCCGTCACGCTTCTCGCCTCTCCACTGAACAACCTGACCAAAAGACGAGATTGCGAACGATAAAATCAGCAACACAAAAAAATATTTTCTCATAACGAACTGTCTAATAATATTTAAAAACGAGAGAAAATAGCTTTTCGCTATTTCTCCCGTTCCTGAAAATTCTTATTGAATACCTATTGATTACTTTATCTTGTAAGCAATCAATGTTTTACCATGTCTTACAAAAAGTTTTCCACTATTCATTGCTATATGAGCCCAGTGCTGGCCATTTCCCAATTCAACCTTTGCTTTTCCTGCAACGTTAAATCCCTGAGGAGTTGCCGGAACCAATGCCAGTTCGCCTTTTTCGCTGTAAATGAATAACAATCCATCAGCAGCGATCACATTTCCTTTAGCAATAGCCTGCGAAGCGTATTTCTGTTCGCCTGTTTTCCAATCAACACATTGCCAATCTCTTGTATTATCACCTGACTCATAAATATATCCATCAACAACAACTGCTCCGCCAAAACGGCTATCCAGTTTTTGGCTGAACCATGCTTTAGTGACCTGGCTGCCATCGCCATTCAGAATGAGTTTTACGCCACCTTGTCCATAACCACTGAAGCAAAAGAGGCTATTATTGAATAAAAGCGGTGTATTGGCCTGAACAGCCCATTGATTGGTTTGCTCATGCGACCAAAGTAAGGCACCTGTTTCCGCATCCAATCCCACAATATGTTTTTCCATCATGGTAACCAGCAACTTGCGTGACGGTAATTTTACAAGTAATGGGGTACAATAGGCAGATTTGTCACCGACACCTTTACTACTCCAGATCAATTGACCATTCAGACGGTTTAGCGCAACGATATTATTTACTGCACCACCCGGCGTCACAAAAAGTTTGTTGCCATCAATAACAAGCGTTTCGGTTACACCCCATGTAATATTCTGACCATCAAAATCTTTCATTACATCTTTCTTCCAGTTCACCGCGCCGTTTGTAGCGTTCATACAGGTGATCACCCCTTTGCCAGAGTAAATATAGAGCATATCACCCATCACGGTTGGTGTTGCGCGCGATCCGGGATAGTTTTCCACCCACTCTTCGCCATAAGTCGCTTTCCATAATAGTTTTCCATCCTGGCTTAAAGCATAGATATATCCAACATTATCCGTAGCACCTGAAAGGTAGATTTTCCCATTTGCAAAAACAGGCGATGAAAAACCATCTCCTAATTCATCATAATGCCATACAATTTCTGGACCTGTTGCCGGCCAGGTTTTCAATAAGCCAGTTTCAGGATAAACACCTGTTGATCCTGGACCACGCCATGTTGTAGGTTCCTGTGCATTAGCAGTTGAAATAGCCAGAAATCCTGCAATCAATAAAGGAAAAACTTTCATATTCATATTCGTATGGTTAAACTTTGGCATAAAAATAGAACCATTCCATTGAACCTGCAAGGAGCTTCCGGTATTTAGCACTGATCTAAATAATGGCTTTCGACAACTGTTTTTGCATTCCTCGCTGCAAGCAATTGAAATGTTTGGGGGTGCTTTTTTGAATTAAATCAGTCAGGTTACCGGATTATGACAACTTGCATTTGGTTGTCAGGTATTAACCTCAAAAGCGCCAAGTTATGGCTCCGATTGTTGATATTAAAATAAGATGTTCAGCAAATACCCAACGATAATGATACCAGTCGCAATGATTCCGATAAAGGTGAAGATAAATGGCAGTTTTAATACTTTTTTTAATATAATGAGTTCAGGAAGAGATATTCCGATCACCGACATCATAAAAGCCAGGGCAGTTCCCAACGGAACCCCTTTTTCGATTAAAGTATAAGCAATAGGTACTGCTCCGGGAGAACAGGAATAGAGCGGTATCCCGATCAAAACGGCCAGTGGCACAGAATACCATGTTGATTTTTTGATTAACGAAGTAAGGTAATCCTCAGGTACATAACCATGCACCAAGGCTCCAATACCAATTCCAAGGATAACATATGGCCAAATTTTTACAAAAATCTCCTTTACGGCTATCCGACCGGCCTCAAGCCGCCTATTGAGCGTAACCTTTTCACTATCAATTACGATCGCACCAAATTTCAAATTTGTCACCCAATCCTGAAGCCACCTTTCAAGTTTAAGTTTGCCAATGATCCAGCCTGAAATTATTGCAATCATCAATCCCGTCAACATATAAATCACCCCAACTTTCCAACCGAAAAGGCTAAACAGCATAATTACAGCCACTTCATTAATCATAGGTGCTGCTATTAAAAACGAAAAAGTGACGCCTATCGGAATTCCTGTTTCCACAAATCCTAAAAACAGCGGGATTGCCGAGCAGGAACAGAAAGGGGTCACAATTCCAAGCATTGAAGCCAGAACATTGCCCGCAAACAGTGATTTACCTTCGAGTAATTTTCGCGTCTTTTCGGGTGAGAACCAGGAGCGGACGACACCAGCCAGGAATATTACCAGAATAAGCAGCAAAAAAATCTTCTGAAGTGTGCTGATAAAAAACCAAACTGTATTTGACAAGTTAGATTCATAAGGCAATGACAACCAGTTATATACCATAAAATTAGTGGACTCTTCCTTGTAACTGAACAGGAAGATCCACACGAATATGATCGGAATATATAGGATTGATTTATTGCGCATTATATTTCAAATATCTTCTGAGTGCCTCAATGTAATAAATCAAAGGATACAATTTCTCATCATACCACAACATCGCAAAATAGAGGCCAATTGGATTTGACCGCAGACCATTATTCGTATATTCACTTTCAAGCCATTCAAATCCTCTTAAACAGGCTTGTTGATCTTTTCCTGCCAGAGCAGAGATCGCTAATCCGCTCTCTTCGATGGTACCCTCAATCGCAATTTCTCCACCCCAACTGCCATTCACATTTTGTTGTTTCAATAAATAATCCTGGGCCCTCGTCAACATCTGTCCGATATTTCTTTTTAGGTGGTCTTCCAAACTGTCGCACAGGATACTATCGTTTAAATAAATAGCAACTTTTGCCGTGCCGTAAACCGGATTTTTATTGTCCGAAGTCAGCTGGTTGCCGAACCAGAGCGGATACCAGCTGCCATTATCCTGCTGATTCTTCCACAGAAATCCGAAAGAGCGCGCAACACACTTTTCGACAGCCAATTTTAAATCAACCGCCATCTTATCACCCAAAATTTCACGCGATTTGGTTAGAGCCAATAATGCATGACCAGTCAAATCAGCACAACTACTGTCGAATGGAAGTCTCCCCCATCCCTTACAAAAAGTAGGGAATCCTCCGTCTTTATTTTGCAGCGTTATCAACCATTGACATCCGTTAATGATCGCTGTTGTATCCTCATTATCTAGTTGATATAACTCCAGCAGCGCCAGGATCGCCCCGGCTGTGTCGTCAACATCGGGCACAGAACCTGAATAGTTGGTCCATCCCCAGCCACCCGGCTGTGCCAGGTTGAATGGATGTACCTCTTTATACTGAATTGATTTTAAATGAGATGTAATACTTCCGATTTCGGCGGGTGAAAACACTTTGGCCATTTGAGAACCGAGCGCCTTAACACTTGAGGTGGTGACCCAGGTTGACAAGTCAGTGTCGATCGGCCAACTGCCATCCGACCGTTGTTGATTGCGCAAAAATAAGATTCCCTTTTGAGCAACCCTATTATCTTTAAATCCTGATGAATGGAGGCACATCGCCACAAAAGCTGTCAAAGGAATTGCTTCGAGAAAACCCCCACTTTCTGGTACTATTTTTTCGAGCTTTCGCAATGCCGGTTGGATGGACCTGTTCCTGATCCATTTCATGATGGGATTGTGTCGCCTCCTTGTTTTGAATACAAAAAAGCCAACGGCAATCAATGCTGGAATTGCATAACTAACTACGCGTAAATTAAACAGACTGTACCATTTTGAAGGCAGTAAGGTAAGTTCAAATGGCAACTGGGGAATTTTAACACACGTTTTGTGATCGAGCACGCCACAAATTACCAGCATCGAAAGGATCGGAACAGAAAAAGTAAAATCCTTACCGTAAAAAGCTAAAACAGAAGCTATAACATCACCTTTGGAAAGATCGATATTTTGACTGATCAGGTATTTTTCGAGTTCCCTCAGCACGTTTTGGGAACGTTTGTGATCTTCTCCGCAATAGCTGATCGCCGCATAACAGAGTAACGAGGTACTGACGTTGCTCTTACTCTCAATCGTATCGCCAAATCCGCCGTCAGCATTCAGATGGTCCAAAAGCCAATTTAAGCCGTTATTAATTAAAGCATTACCGGAAACATTACCATCAATCTTTAGTGCAACTATAGCCACTGCTGTCGCTAATGCGCTTGAAGAGAGTCTGCCTGTCCAGAAACCTTCCGCATTGCGCTCTGCTTTGAGCAAACCGACTAATTTATTGTATTGATTGTCAATATCTTTAAGTTCCATAATACCCTTTAGCGATTAAATCATCGTAACAATTTAACTCATTGATCCCAATGCCAATAACCCGTAAAATGTATATTCCACATCGGTGATAAAATCGGATGAAGTTGCCCGGAAACCGCCATTATCATATAGGTCATCCACAAAAATAAGACAATCGGGTTTGATTTCCCGAAGGTCGGCATCCAAAAAATGGAGCGCATATAATGCGACTCCCGTCGAGAGCAAATCTTCGGAAGGAGCGGTTTGAAGTGCCGCAAATCCTCCATTTCCGCGATAAAACGACTTTAATGCATCCGCTGCATCAGGCTTTTGATTTCCCGCCATTCCCTGCATAACAGCTGTTGCTGCAACCACAGGACATGGATGACCGGTCAATGTAGACAATCGTTTATTTCGGTTGATAACCCGTTGAATCGTATAATAATCCTCCAAATAATACAGCGCAAGAATTCCCAGAAATCCGGCATATTCAGGCTGTTTCGTACCTGGCTTTAGCAGGTCTGCCACAATTAGTTTACGCAACTTCTCATTTGTTGCGTCGATCCCCACCAACTTTGCATACAGAATTGCCCCACAATAGCGGTATACACCAGTAAGCTCGCTCGTTGTAACAGTCTCAGCCACATATTTTTTCAGGGGTTCCATCACTTCCGTAACAGAAAGCGCTTCAGCAATGTAATATCCAAAAAGCGTATAATACAAATCGCACTTCCCTCCCCGATCAGCAAATCCACCCTGGGCCGTTTGTTGATTCAATATAAATGCACGGATTTCCGCAGTCAGCTCAGGATCAAGCAGTGAGGAAGATTTGGCTAAAACCGGCTCAAGAAGTTTAGGTAGCACCTTCTTCAATTGAGACTGCGCTGCCAGTTTAAATATACTCTTTGAAAAGCTTTCCCAAAATTTCATGCAATGCCAGTTTAAGACCTATATTTGAGATATCCTCAAGACAACTTTTTGCTTCCTGTATTTTCCGGATCAGCAACTCTTTGGTAGCATCCTGAATCTGATAACGGTCAATTAACTCGTATATTGCGTCATAGTTATCTGATTTGTAATAATCCAGCAAAGCATTCTTTTCTGATTCCGGAAGTTTCTCGGCCAAAACAGAGAGCAATACAGAAAATTTCCTGACTGCAATATCTCCTTTATCACCCAGGTAATCAGATAAATCATCTTTTATTTGGTAACCAGTCCCAATATATTGACTAAAACAGCCCAATACCTTAATCGTTTCTTGTGAAGCGCCACCAACAGCAGCACCAAGTAAAAGTGAAACCTTAAATGCTGCCGAAGTTTTATTCTCAAAAACCTCTATCATCTCTTCCATGGAAAGGATCTCTTTTGAGCGAATAGACATTAATTCAGCACCTTGCCCGATGGTAAGGCTGCGATGTCCACGGGAAACAATTTTAATCCCTTCCCGAATGATCTCAGTCGGCAGTGTACTTTCAGCAATCAAGCGATAACCCTCACCAATCAGATAATCACCAACATTGATCGCAACAGGAATCCCATATCGGGTATGAACGGTCTCTTTTCCGTAACGGGTATCATCATTATCTTCGATATCGTCATGGATCAATGATGCTTTATGAAAACACTCTACTGATAGGGCAAGCATATTCACAACGGCAGGATCAGGCTCATTAACAAATGCTTCATAAGCCAATACCGCCAGGAATGGGCGCAAGCGATGACCTCCGGCAAGTAACGATTCAAAAGCGACCGTTTCGGTTTTATTCTTTGCAGCACCCAATATTCGCATCAGTTGCTCTTCACCAAAAATTGAAGAGGTTTTGTTTCGTAAATAATTCAAATTAAGCAGCCTGATAGAAGGATCTTCGCGATAATTGTAAACCTCCTGTTTGATCCATTCAGCATCAGCCTGCGTAGAAACGCAGCCGCAAGTGACTAATGGTATTCCGATCCCGGGAATAGAATATTTG
>JANYLE010000063.1 GCA_025363795.1 Mariniphaga sp.
ATAAACAACTGAGTTATATCCTCCCGCTCCGTCACCTTCCCGAAGTTTATTATAGGGGTCGGTTATCCATTCGCCATCAATAATATACTTGTAAGCATATTTCCCTGGTTTAATGTTCAGATCAACTGTCCAGCCATAGGTGCCGGCTTTCATCTGAGTCTGGGTTGTACTCCAGTTATTGAAAGTACCTGAAATATAAATTTTCCTTGCCGATTTATTATTTGGCAGGTAAAACCATGCATCATTTTGATGGTAAAGAAAGGTATTGGCAATTTTGAAATCGTTGACGCCATAAACAACTGATGCGTCGGGTGCGTTTCCTTCGAAGTTCATCCATTTGTCGACGACAGTAAAGAGATCATTGGCCTTGATGTTTTGATCCGCGTTTGATTGTATAGGTTTGGACAACTCCACAATATAAGGTTTCACCTTTTTTGCTTTCCAGGTTTCACCATCTATCAAAATAACCGTTTCTCCTTTATAGACTTTGGCCATCAGGACACTGTCGAGGTCAAATAACTTCGAAACTTCGTTCTTCTCCTTTTCTGACCATTTCAGGTTGATCGTAAAGATCAGTTGCCCGTTTTCGAGGTGACAGACTTTGTCCGGATTGTACTGAGCAATGCTGGTTAATGAACAGATCAGCCCGGCCAACAGCAGGATATAGCGTTTAATCGTTTTCATTTTTCTTCTCCTTTCATAAAGCGAATCCCAAACTGTCTTTTTACAAAATTAATGCAAATAATTCCCTGTTGCAGAAAATCATAACCCAGCATTCCATCGATCTTGGTCCCGTAAGACTCGCTTAAGGCTCCGAGATTGGTGATAATCGTTTCCATATTCGGAATTTTTTTATTGCCAATTGTAAAATCATTCATCCTCCCAAATAACACTTCCGACCCTTTTCTTCCGGCACCAACCAATTCAGACCGGCGCGTGATCGTCAAAGTATTCATGATGCTCCGATTACAATCACTACAGATGGCATTCGTTTCACATCCGGTGTCAAGACAAAAAGTAAGTGTCTTGCCACTTATGATTCCTTTTATAAAAAGGATATTTGAATTCCCTTCTATTTTTTGAGTATGATCCGCTTTGAACTCCTGTCGGCTGTTATCGAGTCTCTTACCGGCTTTGTCAATTTTAAACAGTTTAAGCTGGTTCTTCCTGACGTCGATTACAATTTCAAGTTTTCTCATCATGCTAAACCCGATTAATCCCAGGATTTTTATTCCCCTTCTGTTCTCGATATGACCAAGATTTGTAACATCGGCGGTTATATTTTTATAGGCCAGGTCAGCAAACGCCAACCGGTTGACAGCTATTTGCTCTACTGCACCAAGTGAACCGGTAACACCACTTGGTGTTGATCCACTGCTCCTTACATGATCCCTGAAATAGGTACTATTGAGTACCAATCCGTTTGCACCTGAGTCAAACACCAGGTTACCTGTTTGATCTTCTACCGTTGCTTCAATCAAAAACAAATGTCCGGCCCGTTTCAGCGGAACGATCACCGAGTCGGTATTCAAATTGAATTCTGGTGTGTAAATATTAGTCTGATAGAGTATTGTTGAATTAAAGAGCGGAGCAATATTTGATGCAGAATGGTTAGCTACCCCCAATGGAGGTGCAAATGCTTCCAAAATTATTGAAGTTGTCGAGAGAAAAAATAAGATTAGTATTTTATAGGAAAGTCGCCTCAGATGCATTTCTGAAAATTTGTCCCAAGTTAACGATTATGTTTTAAACGATCAACTCTTGCAGAAAATCTTCCTGATATTAAACGAAATTCCGGTTCACAAGGACAAATACTATCCGTCCTTGGATAAATTCAAAGAATTAATGGATGGATTAACCATCCATGATTAACAGGGAATAGTCGAAAATGAATAGTTCATCACCGTTATTCGTATGGCTGATCTTCGATCTCATCTGGCCTGTAAAAATAAATCAATCGCAAATGAAACTATTCTATTCAAGAACCGTTTAAAAAGCATTTAGCCGATAAAAATTAGTGTTTAAAATTTAAATCAAATCAAATGAAAGCATCAGATAACGCATTGAACTGGTTTGAAATCGCAGTAACTGATATCGCCAGAGCTACAAAATTTTATGAGACGATCTTCGATATGAAGATGACGCAAACGGAGATGGGTGGAATGTTAATGGCATTTTTCCCAACGGATAATATGGCTGAAAAAGTCGGAGGGGGATTGGTACAACACGAAATGTATAAACCAAGTATGGATGGAGTTGTTGTTTACCTGAATGGAAATCCCGATTTGTCCGTTGCACTTGGTAAGGTCGCAGGGGCAGGAGGCAAGGTGGTAATGCCAAAAACCTTAATCAATGAGGATATTGGATATATGGCTTTTTTCATTGATACAGAGGGAAATAAAATTGCATTGCACTCCGGCAAATAATTATTTTGTTTTTTAAAATTGTTTACGTGTATTTTAATAACCTCGCAGTATAGCCACTGCGGGGTTTTTTATTACCGGAGTTTTGAAGGCGTTTTTTGTGATCTGAAAGAATCGGAAGGGTTATTTTAACTCTCTTATCAGCGTCATTTTTGCTTTAACCAAAACCTAATTAATAAGCATTTTGGCAATCGAAAATCCATAATCCCCAAGATCGGTGAGGTTCGTATTGCTTAAAATGATTATTGTTAGATCGTTATTCAGAAAATGCATCCACACTGCATTGGCACCCATTATACTGCCAAATCTTTCAACTCTTTTATATTTCGTATTTTCCCCCTTTGTATCAGAAATCCAGACGCTATATCCATAATCGTCAAGTCCCGGATTGATCATCAATTCCAAACTTGCTTTATTTATAAGTTTTAAACCGTATAGTGAATTGGAGAATTTCATTAAATCATCAGTACAGGAATACATGGCTCCGGCAGCATACCAATTTTCGATATATACTGGTAAATCGCAGATTAGTTGTTTTGTATCAGTTCTGAGAAAATACGAATTTGCCAGTTTTTTTATAATATCCTGTTGATAAAGCATGCCTGAGTTTCTCATTCCCAGCGGTTTTAGGATCTTTTCATTGACAATTTCGTCATATGAGCGGCCATATATTGCCTCAATTATCTTACCCAGAATGATATATTCCCCATTGTTGTAATCGAATTTCTTACCCGGAATATTGACCAGCGAATCGCTACAAAAGTCATTTAATAATTGATCGGTAGTCAATGGTTTTTGGTATGGTCCGAGACCATATTTTAAAGCGCTTTCAATACTTTTTATCGTATCGATATTTTTCATTCCGGAAGTATGATTTAAAAGTTCATGGATTGAAACTTTGGTTCCTGCTTCCCCTTTATAGTTTGGCAAATAGGTTTTTATGGTTTGATTTAAATTAATTTTTTGCTGTTCGTACAATTGAAGGATCAATACGGCAGTAAATGTCTTTGTGACTGAAGCGATTTTATAAATTGTCTCATTCGTAACCGGAACATCGAACTGACGATCTGCAATTCCAAAACTATGGTTGTAGAATTTGGCACCATTTTTCTGTACTAAGATGGTGCCATTAAAATGATGTTCTTTGGCATAATTTTTTATCAATGAATCCGTTGTTGTGGGTTGTCCAGACAATTTCTGATTTTGACTAAAGATAAAAATCAGGGCTACTATTAACAGGTATTTCATTACTCTAAAGATTAATATTTGTTCAGTTGACGCTTTAATCAATGCTAAAGTTACATTAATTGCAAATGATCCGGTAAAACAAACCATATTTTGGCTGGCTGTTTAATAAACTCGATATCCGGATAAAGCCTGGATAATTTAAATCTTAACTAAACATCATTAAATCAATTGCAGGTGCGTTTAATCGGAAAGTGGGGAGAGCGACAGGCCAAAAGCCTTACTTTTGCAGCTTTTTGTGTTGTATGAATAGCATCCAAAGAATATGGAACGGTAATTTTATC
>JANYLE010000069.1 GCA_025363795.1 Mariniphaga sp.
GATATTGCGTAACGAGAGATTACATACCCAATATTTCCAAGATAGTTTCCTGGTTTTACCTGCTGAATACCAAGATTCAGGCAGTGAAGGGTTGCATTAACCAATTTAGTTGCAGTCTCCGGAACGTCGCCCACCATAAACATTTTGCTCGTATCTCCGAAGTAGCCATCCAGAATGGTTGTGACATCAATATTAAGAATGTCGCCGTTTTTCAAAATAATATTTTCAGCAGGAATTCCGTGACAAATAACGTCATTGAGCGAAATACAACATGATTTTGGATAACCGTTGTAATTCATTGTTGCAGGGATTCCCCCACGTTCGACAATATATTTGTGAATTAATTGATCTAAATAATAGGTAGTTACACCTTCTTTTACAAAATCGGCAATGTAAAGCAGAACTTCCCCTGCCATTTTTGAACTTTTACGAATGCCTTCAATTTGTTCTTTGTTCTTTAAAATTATGCTCATCTGTTTTTCTTAATTCACGTAAAATTGGACAAAATAACCATCAAATCAAAATAACGTGCACCCTGATCCTTTTGTTCAGTACTTGGAGGTGATGATAATCAGTTGTTAAGCCAGGTAATAATTTTATCTATTTTTTCCCGGGTTGACTGGTAACCATCCAGCCATCTGATTTCAAATCCTTCGCGCTCCATCTTTCTGAACCAGGTCATTTGCCTTTTTGCAAACTGGTGAATTGCAGTATTTAAACCATTAAACATTTCGTCGTAACTCAATTCGCCGGTAATATATAGCGTAAGGTACTTATATTCCAATCCGTAATAAGTAAGATCTTCAGGTTTTAATCCTTTGTTCAACAAATTTTTTACTTCGTCAATCATCCCGTTGTCAAGACGTTGCTGCAGTCTTGAGGTTATTCTTTTTCTGCGGGAATCACGATCATATTTAACGCCGACAATAAGACTTTTAATAGCAGGGAAGGAGAGATCAGTTTCGGGATGCGCTACACAATGCTCCTCAATTTCAATTGCCCGCAAAGCCCTTTTTTTATTTTCAGTATCGCTCGTATTGTTTATTGTTTTGTACCGCTTTAGTATCTCCGTGAGTTCTTCAAGCGTTAAAAGCTGGAGTTCCATTCTGCGCTCTTCATTAACCGGAACCTGGATCAACCGATAACCTTTTAAAATTGCCTCAAGGTACATCCCGCTTCCTCCGCACATTACAGGGAAGCTTCCTTTTTCCTTAATCGCCTGATAAACTTTAAGAAAATCGCGTTGAAACTCGAAAACGTTATACTGATAGCCGGCCTCGGCAATATCAATCAGATGGTGTGGCACATTAACGCCATTAACGCAGTATTCTTCGATATCTTTTCCGGTACCTAAATCCATTCCGCGGTAGATTTGCCGCGAATCTGCCGAAATAACCTCGCCACCAAGTTTCAGCGCCAGATTAACAGCCACCTCTGTCTTTCCGGATGCAGTTGGCCCAAGTATCGTAACCATGTCGAATTTTGATGCGGTCATCTCAATTTTATTTTGTTGGGCAAATTAGCTTATTTTTGTAAATCATACAGGATTCGAAATGAAATTCAACATATTTATTAAAAAATTGTTTTCACGGTGTCTCGGAATCATCCGGTCTCCAAAAACAGAGTGGGTGAAAATCAACGCAGAAGACGATTCCCTTTTTAACTTGATTATTGGTTTTTTATTGCCATTGCTTGTTTTTGCAGTAGTGGCTTCAATGATTGGAAGTTATATTCAGATGATCGGAAAGGGATTTGCTGCCGATATTTTACTTTCCTCAGGCTTAATGCAGTTGGGAAGTATTTTGCTGTCGATTGCTATCAGTATTTTGGCAGTAAATGGGATGATCGGGACTTTTAAAGGAACTCCTGGCCTAAGAAACGCTTCAAAACTTGTGATTTATTCGTATGTGCCTGGCATTCTCGTGGCTATTATTTTAGGGATTGCTCCATGGTTTTATATTCTGGGACTTCTTTTTTTGTATTCGTTTTACATTTTCTTTCAGGGGACGCCTGTGATGTTGGATATTCCCGTCGAACGTCAGTCAAATTTCAGCACCCTCTCCTCGACAACTATGTTGATCGTTTACCTGATGATTAATCTGATTCTCGCGCGTGTATTTGATGCGACTTAGTCGAAGAGATGAACAGTGAAGGTGAGCAGAGAAAATATGAATTTGGCTTCCTACGGAAAATTGGGCTATGCTCCATTGGAGAATCGCATAATCATCAAAGGATTTGCTAATTTTGCACATTCAGAATTACAACATGACATTACAGCAAAATATAAATATTAAAAATAAAAGGGCAAGCTTCGACTATGAGTTTATCGAGAAGTATGTTGCGGGTATTGTATTGCTCGGGACGGAAATAAAATCGATCAGGTTGAGTAAGGTAAGCATGAATGATGCTTACTGTCATTTTATTGACGGCGAGCTATATATAAAGAATTTAAGCATTTCAGAATACGATTTTGGAAGCATCAATAACCACGAAGTACGTCGCGAGCGTAAATTACTTTTAAGCAGACGCGAACTTAATAAATTGGAACGGAAATTAAAGGAATCGGGATTAACCGTTGTTCCTACACGAATATTTTTGAATGCTAACGGGTTAGCAAAAATGGAAATTGCGCTTGCCCGTGGAAAAGCCAATTATGACAAGCGCCAAAGCCTGAAATCAAAAGATGCTGAACGGGAGATGGACAGGGTTCGAAAATAAAAAACCGGACCAGCTTTTCAGCCAACCCGGTTAGTAACCTGTATTTATTCGGCGTCTTATTTCTCTGCCTGTTTTCGGCTAAACTTTTCAAGACTTTTAAGATCTTCAACTTTAAAGTTTCCATAGAATGAAACAAGGCAACTGAACTTGTTGTCATTGTGGTCCTTGACGATTACATGACATTCCTTCACCCTATTTGCGTCTCCTTCAATCCAGAATTCTGCATCATCTTCGTCTTTCTGATCCTTAGGTTCCACCTTTTTATAATTCATCCTGTTAAATTTCTCAGAGAGAATTTTTGGCAACGCCTCCGATTGATCGGATTTCTCACGATTTAGTAAAAGTATCCTGATTTCTTTTAGATCGCCGGTCACTTTTTTATTCTCCTCGTCAAGTGTCAAATTAACTGCATCAATCATCGATTTTGAGAAGGAGAGGTAAGTGAAGCCGTCCTTATTGGCGAATTCATCAAAGATCCGATACGATTTGCTTTGCCCCGATCCGGTTAAGGATGTAATAAATAAGGCAATTAAAATTCCAAGTTTGAAAAAGAGGTTCATTTCTTTAATTTTTTAGGGGTTTCAACAGGTGCTGGCTTTCTTTGCGTAAGTTCCAATCCTTCTGGTTTCATGATCCAGTATTTGC
>JANYLE010000078.1 GCA_025363795.1 Mariniphaga sp.
GGTTTAAAAAAACTGAATCCTTCCAACAAATTATTTGGATTCCTTGGTGGTCCGATTGGTTTGGTAGATCACCAATACCTCGAATTGACTGCCGAAATAATTGATGAGTACCGCAATACAGGTGGTTTTGATATTATCGGATCAGGACGTACTAAACTGGAAGAGACTGCCCAGTTTGATAAAGGAGTCGAAATTTGCAATCAGCTGGGAATTAAAGCGATTGTAATTATTGGTGGTGATGATTCAAATACAAATGCTTGTGTATTGGCAGAATACTACCTTACCAAAAAAACTGGAATTCAGGTAATTGGTTGTCCTAAAACAATCGACGGTGACCTTAAAAATGAGATGATTGAAGCCTCTTTCGGTTTCGACACTGCATGCAAAACCTATTCTGAGTTGATTGGTAATATCATGCGTGATGCCAATTCAGCTAAAAAATACTGGCACTTTATTAAATTGATGGGACGTTCAGCCTCCCATATCGGACTGGAATGCGCCCTTCAGACGCAACCTAATGTTTGTATCATTTCGGAAGAGGTTGCCGAGAAAGAGCAGACGTTGGAACAAATTGTAAATGAAATTGCTGATATCGTTACAACTCGTGCCAGGAACGGTGAAACATTTGGTGTGGCCCTGATTCCGGAAGGTTTGGTTGAATTTATTCCTGAGATGAAAGTACTTATCGCGGAATTAAATGATTTGCTCTCCGAAGGTGAGACCGCAGAAAACTTCCAGACACTTGCCACCAACACCGAGAAACGCGATTTTGTAATTGCTAATCTTACCTATGAATCCTCCAAGGTTTACGCTTCGCTTCCTACCCGTATTGCCCGTCAGTTAACGCTTGATCGCGATCCTCATGGAAATGTTCAGGTTTCACGTATTGAAACAGAGCGTCTTTTAATCGAGATGGTTTCAAATCGTTTGACAGAACTCGTAAAGAGTGGAATCAAGGTGAAATTCTCTTCACAAAATCACTTCTTCGGATATGAAGGACGTTGTGCAGCTCCTTCCAATTTTGACTCTGATTATTGTTATTCATTGGGTTATATCGCATCTATTTTAATTGGTAACGGTAAAACCGGTTATATGGCATCATGTCGTAATACCACAGCTCCTGCCAGTGAATGGATTCCCGGTGGAGTTCCAATTACGATGATGATGAACATGGAACGTCGTCAGGGAGAAATGAAACCTGTTATCCAAAAGGCGCTCGTTCGTCTTGACGGGACACCGTTTAAAACCTTTGCAGCAAAACGCGAAGATTGGGCAATTAATACTTCGTTTGTTTACCCGGGACCAATACAATACTGGGGACCAACAACGGTGTGCGATGCTCCTACAAGAACATTACAACTTGAGAAATCGAAATAATTGATAGAAGAAATAACCCCGGTTTTCCGGGGTTGTTTTTTTATTGGTTGATGAGATTAACTGTATGACAAGCCGCCAAGGCTGCAGTCTCAGTTCTTAATCGCGAAGTTCCAAGTGATATGGGGATAAACCCTTCATTAATGGCCAGTTCAACCTCCTCGGTTGAAAAGTCACCTTCGGGACCGATTAATATCAAAACATCCTTTCCCTTTTCTACAACATCGCGTAAAAGCGGTTTTTCACCTTCATAACAATGGGCTATAAATTTCTGTCCTGAAAATGGATCGGATATTGTCTTCTTAAATGTCTGCAACGGATTTAAGATGGGCAGATAGGCTTTTATCGATTGCTTCATGGCAGAGACCATCACCTTCTCCAAACGCTCTGGTTTGATCTCTTTTCTTTCGGAATAGCGACTTAATAATGGGATGACTATATCGATTCCAATTTCAGTTGCTTTTTCGAGAAACCACTCATAACGATCAATGTTTTTAGTCGGGGCTACGCCAACGGTAAGTTGGTAATCTCTTTTTGCGTAATTTGATTTTCGGTTAGTAACATTCAAAATGCAGGCCTTGGGATTGGCTGAAATGATCACCGCTTCGCAGAACAATCCTTTGCCATCAACCAAAAACAGCTTTTCACCTTCGGTCAGGCGCAGAACTCTGACGCAATGTTTTGATTCCTCTTCACTTAAGCGGTAGGTGTCGGTGAGAAGATCGGGCGTATAGAATAAGTGCATCAGGAATTAAAATTTAACCATTATGAATAAAGAAATCGCTTGATTTTTTGTGTCGGTGTTCTTTCGAACGGTTGCGGTTGAACGATAACAAGCTGAACCTGCGAGAATTTGTTGACGTGCGAATTGACATACTGCTGAAGTTCTTCGAGCAATTCTTTAAGCATTTCATTCAACTTCTCGTTATAAAGATCAGCCTGACCGCGGAATGCCTGGTACTTAGCTTCCAACTCTTCCATATTCAGCAATACAAGTGCTACCAGTTTCCCTTTTCTTTCAATGACGAGTGATTCAACTACGTGTTTGAAATCATTGATTATCGATTCGATCTCTTCCGGATAGATATTCTCTCCCGAAGAACTGACAATCAAATTTTTCAATCTCCCTTTGAATGAAAGGTATCCGTCCTGATCAAAAGAACCCAGGTCTCCGGTTTTGAACCATCCATCTTCGGTGATTACCTCCTTTGTGAGCTCGGGCTCTTTGAAATAGCCTTTCATCACATTCGGACCTTTAATCCAAATTTCGCCTTGACCCGTTTTAGGGTCGGGCTGGTTAATGATCAACGCTACGCCTGGCATTGCTGGTCCGATGGTCTGCAAGCGTGAAACGGGAGGAGCTGCTCCAGCAATAAGTGGAGCAGTCTCGGTGAGTCCGTAACCAATAGAGTAGGGGAATTTTGCTTCGCGGAGAAATTTCTCAACTTTCCCATCCAGCTTAGCTCCACCAATTCCAAAGAAAACGAGTTCCCCGCCAAAAGTTTCCATCAGTTTTTTGCCAGCTATCCGGTTGAGTAGTTGCCTTACAGGTGCAATCTTGTATAATGTGCTGATAAAGATATTTTTATTGAACCTGGGTTCAATCTGCTTTTTGTAAATCTTTTCAATGATCAGTGGAACCGTGAGCATGGCGGTAGGCCTTACTGTTTGCAAAGCAGGGATCAAAACAGCCGGGGTCGGAACTTTTTTGAGATAATGAACAGATGATCCATACATTACCGGGAAAATCAGTCCCAAAGTGTTTTCGTAAGTGTGAGAAAGTGGAAGCACGGATAGAAACCGGTCGTCAGAAGTAATCTTATGAATCAGCCCTCCGTGTTCTGCATCCCAGACAATATTTTTGTGCGAAAGCATAACACCTTTAGACTTTCCTGTAGTGCCTGAGGTATAGATAATTGATACCAGATCATCTTCCTCAATTTCGATGTCATCAGGAATTATAGCAGCAACCATATTTTCAGTTGCAGCTTGACCTGAAATTCTCTGAAATGTTTCAATACTGATGACCTCCTTTATCGTGTCTGAGGAAGATAACCCTATTTTAGACAACAGATTCTCTGAAACAAAGATCACTTTGGATTCAGAGTGATCAATGATGTTTGAAATCTCAGAAGGCGAGAAGTCAGGAAGAATCGGTACGGCTATTGCGCCAATCGTTGTAATTGCAAAAAAAGCAATTCCCCAATTTGGCATATTGGAACTCAAAATTGCAACTTTATCTCCTTTGGTGATCCCGCTACATATCAATTGCACGGCAACCTGGTTAACCTCTTTTTCAAGTTGTGAGTAAGTGCGTTCCTCTTCTCCGGCAAAAACAAGCGATTGATTTTCGCCATATCTGCTAAAGCTGTTTCGGAGCATAGCAGGAATGGTATATTTTTTAAGTTGTTCCATCTTTAACGATTGCTGCCCGCAAAGGTAATTTTTACTTCTAAACAAACCGGATCAGGCGTCAGGAACTATACCTGTTTTCTAACAGGTACCGAAAGAAATTGTTGCGAAATTTTGAAAAATCAGCTCTTGTCAACTCTGAAGTCAATCATAAAAATTTATTGTTAACGATAATATTCGGACTGTATATCTACTGTATTAGGTCTGTTATTTAGTAAGATAGCTCGCATGAAAAGCCATAGTAATTTATTTGAGTAAAGAATGTGAAAAATTTATATTTTTATTTAACCAAAAGCCAAAACATTCGTACAACTAATTTTTACTAACATTTGACACCACTTATTATGGAAAATTATCTTTATGATGCGCATTGTCACATTTTCACTTTGAGGTATGCCATTAAAGAGGTTAAGGGTATGTTGCATGATATTTTGAACGGAACCTATCCGTGGCACGATCCATCCTCAAAATCTTTATTCGCGGTTCGGGGAAGCTGGTCTGATTTGAAATTATTGCTTCGGCAGTTGTATGAATTGATCCATGCTGCTGGTGGATCAGAAGAAGAAAATCTCAATTTCCTTCAGCAGGAAGCTAAAAAGGCATTTCCTGAGGATCATCTGAGGATTATCCCCTTAATGATGGATATCTTTTTTATGCTGGCTTATCCACTCAATAAGGATCAGGAATTTAAGCATGTTGATGAGTTAAGGACACCCCAGATTGATTTGGATGACTATCAGAAATGTTGGAACGAGATTCTGGATGATTTAACGGTATACATACAATCTAATAAGGCAGCACTTATTGCTAACGGAATTAATGATGTGAACAAAAACATCGAATCTGCTTTGCAAATCATTGGGGAAGAGCGGTCAGTTGAAGAAACACTGAAGTTGCGATGCGGGGAATCAATGTTAACCGGGATGGATGGATTTTTCCGGACTGAGGGATATTGTAATCATTTGAATAATCTTATGGACCTGGTGAAAACGCGAAAGGGTGAATTATTTCCCTTTATTGCCATCGACCCACGCCGGGAGGGAATAGTTGATACCTTGTTAAGTGGCAGTTTTATTAAAGGCGATGCCAGGTTTTACGGGGTGAAGCTTTACCCGCGAATGGGTTTCCATCCGCTGAGTAAACCAATGGATTCCGTTTATCAATTTTGTAGTGATAACAACCTGCCCGTTATTACTCATTGTGGGAAAGGTGGTTTTCCGCCAAGTACGACCTGGAAATATGCTGATTTTGGTAACCCTCTTCACTTTGAACCGGTAATTAAAAAATATCCGGATCTCAAGATTAATTTTGCCCATTTTGGAAGTTCTGATCCAACTTTTCAATGGGCAAAAACTGTCGCCCGGCTGGTTGAAGAAAATGAAAACGTATACTCTGATTTATCGTGTTACACCAATGTAAGAGACCTGATTAACAAAAAACAACTTTGCGATATTCGCCCTAAACTGAAAACCCGTTTGATGTTTGGAACTGATTTCGATGTGATGTACTTCACCGACAACGTAAGCCTGAAAAATTATTACAATAACTTTAAGACTGTCTTTTATGATGAACTTGAAGTCCTTATGAAGAGAAATTCTGAAAGTTTTATGGGACTTTAATTAAATGAAATAATCAACTTAATTTCGATGATTAACCTTATGCTTATCTGATTCCCACAATTAAAAGATTAGATAGCCGTTATTCTTTGCCTCTTTCTCCGGTAAATTGATCCTCTTTATTTTTAAACAGCACATTAAAAGTGGTTAGGCTGCCATATATCCTTGTGATATATTGTTCGAGATCAACTTTTTCCTCATCTGTCAGGTTACTGGCATTGATCCGTTGTTCCATCACGCGTACCCTGTCGCGGATCATTACAATTTTGTGAAAGAAAGTTTCAATCGGAACTTCCTTCTCTTTTAATGATTTATCTCCCGGGTAAAGGACCATTTTGCCACCTGTCCATTTTTGTCCGAGTGGCACAGTTTCCTGTATATCACTAAAACGGTTCAGCACCCTGATCAGGCTGGCTTCCACCTTTTCATATGTGGCCAGATCCGATGGGGTCTCCACCGCTTCAATGACTTCCAGTCCTTCGTAATCGCGCATTATTTTTTTCACGCCAAATTCAATAAACCCAATTTCATAAGCATCTGAACGCAATTGAACAATCACCCCTTTGCCCATTTGCGGGTGTTTGACCCGTGAGCCGACTCCCAATATCCTTTCTGCCATATTATTGATTTTAAAATTATTGATTGTTGCTAATCCTGTTTGTAACTTAACCGGATAGTTATTTTCGCGAACTTTCCCGTGCCGCTTTAAATTCGGAATCTTTATTCCAGGCAGGCCATGCTTCGGAGTTGGCCAAATCGGTTCCAACTTCGAAAAGCAGCTTTGCATCCTCGACAATTCCGTTCAAATCATCGGTCTTCGCGTTAAATTCGTCGAACGGACTATGATAGATTTTCTTCCAGTAATTATCCAAAATCTTAAGTGTCTCTTCCTTACCATATTTTTCAGCATCAATGTAACCTTTGGCATAAATGGCAGGCACCCCGTTTTTTACAAACGGAAACTGGTCAGACCTGAAAAACATCCCATTCTCGGGATTCGGATCAGGGGCAATATATCTGCCCTGTTTTTCTGCTGTTTTTTTCACCCACTGATCCAGTTCAGATTGTCCTATTCCTGTTAGCGTAACATCTTTGAATTTTCCGAGGAACAGCATTACATCTGTGTTAATGCATGCCACCGTTTTCGACATCGGAAAAAATGGATGTTCTGTATAGTAAGTTGAGCCCAGCAATCCCGATTCTTCGCTGGTCACCGACAAAAACAAAAGTGACCGTTCAGGAGCAGGACCATTCTTAAACCCACGTGCAATTTCAAGCATCCAGGCCACAGCGCTCGCATTGTCAGTGGCACCATTGTAAATACTATCGTTATTCACGGGTGTTCCCACGCCAAGATGATCCCAGTGGGCGGTGTAAACGATCACTTCGTCCGGATGTTTGCTGCCACGAATCATTCCGCAAACGTTTCGCGAATTATTGGTCTTGAAACTGCTTTTCATCCATCCCGATACTTTTACAGGCAGGGAAAGCGGTTTGAAATCTTTCTGAACAGCCATTTTTTTGGCCTGTTCGAAGCTCATTCCGCACGCAGCAAACAGTTGTTCAGCCGCGGTCTTGGATATCCATCCTTCAAAAGCACACCTGTCCTGATAACCATTGTCAGGCTTCAGATATAGTTTTGTAGATTCTCCATTGTTGCGGACTACCTGCCACGGATATCCTGCGGGTCCGGTTTCGTGGATGATAAGGCAACCCTTTGCACCACGGCGGGCCGCTTCTTCAAATTTATAAGTCCAGCGACCATAATAAGTCATTGTATTTCCTTTAAAATAAGGATCTGTTGTTCCGTAACCAGGGTCGTTCACAAAAACCAGGATGGTCTTTCCTTTGAGATCCATTCCCTGGAAATCGTCCCTGTTGTATTCAGGAGCTGTGATACCAAAACCGGCAAAAATGAGTTCGGACTGATCGAGCGTTTGTAAAGTATCCATCTTTCGCGAAAAAGTCACATAATCGGTGAGTTTTTGAAATTTCAGCTGCCCTTTTGGCGTTTCAAAATCGAGGGTATTCGATAGTTTGGTGTGGACTGCCAGTAACGGAACATTCTGGAAATAGCTGCCATTGTTGGCCGGCTCCAACCCGATTTCCTTCATCTGCCCCGCGATGTAATCAACGGTGATCCCTTCGGTTGACGACATAGGCATGCGTCCCAAATAACGGTCAGATGACAGTTCTGAAATATGCTTTTCGATATTTTTATACTGAATGGCAGATTCACCACTATTCTTGTTGGCCGAAGTACAAGAAAAAGCTAAAACGATACTAAGCAGGATCAGAATATTATTCATTCGTTCAAAGTTAAATCAGGTTGAAATTTAGGATAAAGAAAACAAATAAAGATCAGAAATCAATGTGCCGCGGGCATGAATGATTTTGAATTTTAATTATCGTTTTGTCTGAATAAGTTTATGCTTTAGCTTTCGGGCCAGAAATAAACCCAATGCAATTTCATTGAAGCTATCTTTAAAACCTCGTTGTTATGTGGAATAATTCTAAAGTCAAAATATATTCTTTTTTATTTTGACTTTATTGTAACTTTTCACTGCAGGATCAGTAATAATAATACACAATTAGATATTTCATTTTCACTTTTAATTCATCAAAAAAATTTAATGTTATGGCAAGTAGCAAAGAATCTGGCCATTCAAAAAATGTGGCAAACTTCAACACTTTAATTGCGTTTATTGTGACTTATGGAACAGCCTACAATCCTTCGAAATCTTCAA
Source organism: Mariniphaga sp. (assembly GCA_025363795.1). Lineage (GTDB taxonomy): Bacteria > Bacteroidota > Bacteroidia > Bacteroidales > Prolixibacteraceae > JAAFHB01. Next base: position 8,150 of record JANYLE010000078.1, read on the forward strand.
TCTTTCTGACAGCTTTGCAAGATGTTTATAGAAATGCTTCCAATTCAATTGGTTCAGTAAACGAAGCCTTTTCGGCATACAACAGTGCCGTTGCTGCTCGTAAGGCCGCGTTCAAACCATTCAGCAAGCTGATCACAAGGGTGTTTAATGCTCTCATATCCACAGACACCAACCAGGAGGTGGATGATCAGGTCAAAACGGTTGTCCATAAACTGCAGGGTACCAGGGCTACCCCTAAAAAGACAGAAGAAGAGAAACTTAAACTTGCTGCCAAAGGGAAGGTCGTAAATGAAATATCTGCTTCACAATTAAGCTTCGACAACCGCCTTGCAAATTTTGAAAAGTTGATCACTTTGCTGGCAGGAATTCCACTATATGCGCCTAACGAACAAGATTTAACGATTACGGCACTTATCAACCGCTATAATGATATGAAGGTATTGAATGATAATGCCGTAAGTGCTTTAACGCAATTGAATAAGACACGAATTGCCAGAAATAAGATTCTCTATGCCGAATCCATGGGGCTGACCGATCTGGCGCTTGCTGCTAAAAATTATATCAAATCGTTGTATGGCTCAGATGGACCACAATATCGGCAAATAGGCGGCCTGGAATTTGTTCCGGTGAAGTGATTTTACCAACAGGCTTCTTCGGTTTCAAATTCCTTATTTGATTTTTAAATAGTTAAACTGCGGTTGTCAACTGATTAACCGCAGTTTTTATAATGCCAACTTTAGTTCACAAATAACGAGGAAGGATTTGCGAATAGCGACCTGCGTTTTTCAAATGATGACCTGCGATAATCAAACAGCGAATCAGGATTTGCGAATAGCGACCTGTGTTTCTCAAATGACGACCTGCGATAATCAAATAGCGAATCCGGATTTTTGAATAGCGAACTGCGTTTCTCAAATGACGACCTGCGATGATCAAATAACGAATCAGGAAATACAAGTAGCTAACTGGGAAATACAAATAGCTAACCAGGATTTACAAATGGCAGGCTGAGGGTTTCAAATATCAGGCTGCATATCTCAAATGCCAATAGTAAAGCTGAATAGCTTTGATTGCATCACAAATTTAATTGACTGATGTGTAAGGCACTTTGTCCTTTCAATCCGTATTGGAACAAAATGTCTTCCTAGGCGTATTATATCATGTTAAAATCGAGCATCACAAATCTAAATATTGGCAATATG
>JANYLE010000285.1 GCA_025363795.1 Mariniphaga sp.
TCTTTGGTTTCAACTTTAGTTATAGGTGCCAGCCTGTAATTGGCTTGCCCCCAAGAGTAAATGGTTGAAAATAAAAATAATATAATCATAATATAGCTAGCTTTCATCTTGGTAGGATAAATTAATGATACAATTGAAATCAATAACCTAGATTTTGTTCAAGTGAATTTAAACTTTTATCAATCTCTGTTTCTGAAATAGGCAACAGGACCTGATGAGGTTTAAAATTCCTTTCGTAGCGGATATCAACGGTATACGTCTCTACATTTCCTGTTTTAGTTATTACCATTTATGTTATTAAATTTTAATTAAAAAGCGGTTTTCGTCTTATGATTTTTTTTGTGGCAAAGATATACCTGGATTACGACCCCGCTTATTCAGTAAAATACTTATATACAGTCTTTTTAATAATTATAAGGCAAATCCCTATTCCCCATTTCTGGACAAAAGGGAAAGTGAAAACTTCTATAGTGTATTAAAAAAAGACACAAGCACGACTTGAAATCAATTCGTGCTTGTGTTCATAATTTAAAAATAAGGGTTTAATGTAGCTTCAGATGCAGGGATCGAAAAAAGTAACCTAATATTTGTATAGGCATTTGGAGCAGGCATTATTCCGGCAGGAAAATAATAATTCTGCGGATTAAGTTTGACTTTCGCACCGAATGCTTTCATTACAGTCTCGGCTGTACCAGTACGTACAAGATCGAGCCATCGTTTATTTTCAAAAGCCAACTCTACCCTTCTTTCATTCATAATGGCATCTTTAACAGCATTTTGACCTAAAGCAGGTGAGTTAGATAAGCCTGCGCGTAATCTTACCTGATTCAAATATGTTAATGCCTCAGAAGTTTTTCCTTGTTCATTAAGCGCTTCTGCAATCAATAACAAGACTTCAGCGTAGCGATAGACTGGAAAATTATCGTTTGTATTACCAGTAACTGAGTGAGCATGGGCGTATTTTTTGATATAGGGATAGCTTACACCGCTTACCTCAATCATACCAATAGATGCTTCTTTTCTTTTATCATTTGGCTCATAGGATGCAATTAAATCGGGTGTAGGAATGTTGAATCCTTCATCATTGCGCGATACTTCCGGTATACCTGTAACTACAGAAACCTCATTGCCAGTAATAGGTTGTGGAAGGAATGTATAAAAAAAACTGCTGTTCAATCCTTCCGTTCCTTCTTTATACTGTATCTCAAAGATGGATTCAATATTGTTTTTACTTGCAGGATCAAAAACACTTGCGTAATTTGCCATCAGGCTATATCCGGTCACATCTTTTAAAACTACTTCCGCATCTGCCCATCTTTTTAAAACAATATAAACATTCCCCAGAAGTGTTTTTGCTGAACCTGAAGTAATTCTTCCAGGTACTTGAGTGCCTTTGTCAGGTAGCAGTGCTAAAGCGTCTTTGGTATCAGCAATAATTTGAGCATAGATATCTTCAACTGAGCTTAGCGGCAATGCCGTTTCTCCAATAGTCGTAACGGGTTTCAAGTGTAATGGTATTTTCCCAAAATATTGTACCAGATCGAAATAACAAAGAGCTCTTAAGAAAAATGCCTGTCCTTTAATATTATCTTTTGAAGTTTTGTCAAAATCGACTCCATCTATAGGTCCTAATACCTGATTAGCCCTGGCTATGACTGCAAAATCCCTAACGTACTTGTTGGAGACAGGATAGTTGGGTTCATCTTCCATAAAATCAGCAATCCTTTCAGGATTAGACGCTCCCCGGTTTATCGTATTGTACTTGTAAGTAGTATTATCCGAGCGTGTTTCACCCATAACATATGCACCGTATAGCCCGCCATAAACCTGGCGTAAAGGAGCATATGCTCCGTTTATTGCCTGTTCAAAATCAGCTTGACTTTTAAAAAACACCGCTGTGCTTAGCGAAGTTTGTGAGGGTATTTCCAGAAAGTTTGTTGAGCAAGCTCCAAGTGTTAGGATCATAACCAACGAAGCTATTTTTATATATGTTTTCATCATAATGTTTTACAGTTTTGGTTTAATTGAAGTTTACATTTAGACCGAACGAAATAGTGCGTGGTATTGGGTATGCTGAATAATCAACTCCTTGAATTACAGAACCAGCCGGATTTCCGTTGTCATCCACATTTATTTCCGGATTACCATTATATTTTGTGAAAACAAATGCCTGCTGTATGCTAGTATAGAGTCGAATGCTTTTTATATATTTTATATTTTGGAACGGAAACATGTAGCCTAAAGTAATGTTTTTAATAGTAAGATAGCTGCCATCATATACAAACCTTGTATGAAACAAATCACGTTCATCACCGGTGTTGGCAGTAGTTTTTCCATACTTTCCATCTCCGGGATTTGTTTCTGATCTCCACCTGTTTTTCACATTTTTCAAAACATTGAAAACACCATCCAGATTAGTGGTTCCTTGGTCCGTCATACGTGCAATCTTGTTACCATAACTACCTGCAACAACAATAGACAGATCGAAGTTTTTATAGGCAAAAGTATTCGTCATACCATAAACAAATTTGGGAAAAGGATTACCAATAACTGTTTTATCACCCTCCTCTTCGCCGTATTTTATTACGCCATCGCCATTTAAATCACGAAATTTTATAGTGCCTACCTGAGAGTTTTGATTCTTTGGAGATTTATCGTAATCACTTTGATTTGTATAAACTCCGTCCTGAATTAATCCCCAGAATTGTCCAATACGTTGACCAACCTTTGTCATAGTAACAGCAGCTCCGTTTTCTGAAAAAAAGTGATCGCTCAAGCCAGATAATGCAAGTACTTTATTGTCGCTGAATGCGATATTAAAGTTCGTGTTCCATGTAAATCTTCCAATGAGATTTTTAGTGTTAACTGCAAGTTCATGACCCCAAAATTTAACTTCGCCAACATTACCGGTCAAGCTCGTAAATCCTGACTCATTGGGAACTGCTAAAGTGTACAATAGACCTGACGTATTTTTATCATAATAATCATAGGTAATATTTATCCGATTTTTTAATAAAGATATGTCCAGCCCCAAATCCATTTGTCTGGTTTTTTCCCAGCCTAATTCTTCATTGCCAAGACTGACTACCGCAATGCCACTTGCCGTAGTGTTTCCGAATGGACTGTTTACTCCAGTTGCGACAGTAGCATATTGCGTGTAGTTTCCGATGTTATTGTTTCCCGTAACGCCATAGCTTCCACGTACTTTCAAAAAGGACAACCATTTGAAATTTTTCGCAAATGATTCTTCGCTCAAAATCCAACCACCAGACACAGCCGGAAAATTTCCATATTTATTGTTTTGTCCGAACCTTGAAGAACCATCTCGGCGAATGCTTCCCCCTAATAAGTACTTCCCTTTATAATTGTAGTTTACACGTGCCAAATAGGAAACTAAACTCCATTCCTGGACATCCTGAGACGCATTATTTTTAATCAATGCAGCGTTAATTGTTTGAACGCGATCATCTGGAAAATTTGATCCACTAATGCTTGTAAAGTCATTATAAAATCGCTGACTATTAAAGCCCGCAAGAACCTCAAAATTATGATTGTTTATTTGCTTCGAATAATTGATCGTGTTGTCGAATAACCAGGAATAATAACTGGTTCTTGTTTCAGCTAAGTTAGCATTCAATTTACTAGGGGCAGAAGCAAATTGTCTTCCTGCCGTTGATGGTTGGAAATAAAATCCTTTTGTCTGCCCTAAATCTAAATTAATACTAGATTTTACAACCAAATTATTGACTGGTTCGTATTCGACATATGCGTTCGATAGCAACCGATTGGTGTTGTTCGTGTTTTTTGTATCCTGAACAGAGCGTACCCAGTTTGGTGTAGGAAATGTAGTAACCCCTGGTGTAGTAACAGCTACCGGTAACGATCCGTCAGCATTTCGTATGGCAACGATAGGTGGAGTAAGCAATGCATTGTTGAGTAAGCCTCCACCGGAAGAAAATGTGCCATCAGAAGAGGGAGAATTGCCGTAATTATAAGTAGGAGCAACATTGAGTCCCAATCTCAGATTATTGGTTACCTTGAACAAATTATTTGCTCTGGCAGAAAACCGTTTATAGTTTGAGTTGAGTAAGACACCATCTTGACTATAAAATGAAGCGGTTAAAGAACTGCTGAAATTGTCTTTATCTGTACGCAATGAAACACTGTAATTACTGATTATTGCTGACCTCAACATGGCATCATACCAGTCGTATCCTTTACCATATTGAGCCGGATTTTGAAAAACGCTAGGAACTGGTTGCCCAAGATCTTCAAAATTTTCTTTTCTAAATTGTGCCCATTCAGTGCCATTCATCATGTCCGGACGCCCTTTTTGAGGTACATTCTGGACCCCTGTATAAGCATCAACACTGATATTTGTCTGACCAGGCTTTGCACTTTTGGTAATTACAATCACCACGCCAAATGCCGCACGTGATCCATACAACGCAGTGGAAGCAGCATCTTTCAATACTGTAATAGACTCTATCTCATCAGGATTAATATTGCTGATATCGCCCACAATCGGAAAACCGTCAACCACATAAAGAGGATTTGAACCTGTAGAAATTGAAGCAGCTCCTCGCACACGGACCTGCATTCCTTGCCCCGGTTTTCCTGAAACTTGGTTAATCTGCACACCAGCCATTTGTCCCTGAAGTTTTTGCATGAATTGTGCAGCTGGAATGTCTGCGAGATTCTTCGCTTTTACCATTTCAATAGCACCGATCGACATACGTTGAGTTGTTGTTCCATAACCAATCGCCACCACTTCTTCAAGACCAATGGTCTCTTCTACCAAAACCAAATTAATAGAAGTTTGAGTTCCGATCTTAATTTCCTGTGTTTTCATCCCCACAAATGAGAATTGCAAAATTGCATTTTCTGGAATATCGGAGAGCGAATATTTACCACTATTATCAGTGATTACCCCAGTTGTGGTTCCTTTAACAACTATTGAAACTCCTGGGAGAGAACCGCCGGATGAATCGGTTATTTTACCAACCACTTTTTTACCTTGTTGCTGATTTTCAGTAACTGATGTAGTGGTTAAAACGATCTGGCGATCGATCACCTGGTGTTTTACATCCGTTCCGGCAAACAAATCATCCAGGATATCTGAAATCTTTTCATCCTTCGCTTCAATCGACACCTTCCGGTTGACATCGATTTGTTTTTGGTTAAACAGAAAAAAGAATTCGCTTTTGCTTTCTATTTGATTCAGGACCTCTTCAACCCGTGAATCGGACATTTTCAAGGATATCTTCGTCGATTGCGAATACCCCGATGCCGCCAACAGACTGTTAATCCCAAGAATAAACATCAAGATCATGAGTCGCATAATTCGTAAAAGTTTAGTTAATATTGGGGCATACGTATCCCCTGGTTTTAATTTTTTATTCATACTTTTGTATTGTTAGTGGAATTTTTATTTTTTAAACACTGCTAATTTTTGACAGGAAGGCGGGCCAACGCTTTCCTGTTACTTTTTTTATCTATTTCTATCCCATAGGCAAGTGCGTTTAATTGGTAAATAATTTGATTATCTGATACTCAATACTATTTTTTGTTTCGAAAAACTGCCATCTGCCTGTTTCTCTCTTTCTTCAATTTTAACCTTTAAGGGCGATGTTAGTTTTAACAACCGAAGTACCTCATCAAGGTTCTCGTTCTCGAATGTTGCCCGATAGCGAAAACTGGTATCTTTAAGATCGTTTGTCCTTACTTCAACATTGTACCACCTGCTCAGCTGCTTCGCCAGTTCATCGAGCGATGCATTCCTAAGTATTAGCTTTCCCTCTTTCCAGGCTGAAATATTCTGTGCCGTAACAACTGTTTTTGTAATCTTCTGATTAATATGGTTGTATTCAATTTGTTCGTTGGGTTTCATTTCAATCGGAGCGGCAAATCTGTCATTCGTGAGTAAAACGCTTCCCCTTTCAAGTGTAACATCTATCTGATCTTCATTTTCGTAAGCGGCTACGTCAAAAGCGGTCCCTTTGTCCTCAATATCAAGGTATTTGGTTTTTACGACAAATTTATTGTTCTCCTGGTGGTTCACATCAAAGAACGCCTGCCCCGATAATTGCACTTCTCTTTTCTGACTGAAATTCAATGCATATTTGATCGTTGAGCCGCTGTTTAACCAGCCAAACGATCCGTCGGGAAGACTGAATTTAATTCGGGAACCCAGCGGTGCGCTCATTTCTGCCCATCCTTCGGCGGTCGCTAACTGGTTTTTTTGATGCGTTACAATCCCGGTATAGACCACGAGTGGAATCAGCAGGACAGCAGCAATGCGTGCATACCAGGTGATCAGCTTTATAATCCGAGGTTTCGCATCCTTCGGTTGCGAAGCGTTGATCTGATAGTTGAGTTTGTATAATATATGATCGAGTTGATGGTGATCAGCATCTTCGGTGAAAGATTCGTCCCATTGTTTTTTAAATATTGTTTTTAATGCCTCAAGATTTGATGCTTCAGTAAAGGCATTACTCAGGTATTTCTCCTCTTCGGATGAATATTTTCCTTTAAAGTAGTTTACAATTCTTTGATTATCAATTTCAGACATGCTTTCTTCTTTTCCTGTTTGATTACAATTGCTCCGGATCTTCAATAAATTAGTCAGTTATTATCCCGGATCACCGCCATAATTGTGGCTGAGATAAAGGTAATATCCATGAGCGTCCAATTACCCCTATCGGTATTGATGTTTTTTTATTTTTTCGGGTGGAGGTTAGGAATAGAACAACATGAAAAAGAGAATTCCGGCAAAATCTTCTTTGCCAAGATGCTCTCTGATAAACTTTAAAGCTTCGCCTAATTGGTTTTCGACAGTCTTTGGACTTGTACCTAATTCATCCGCAATCTCTTTAATGGTTAATCCTTCGAAGCGGCTCTTCATAAATACATCTTTACGTCGTGCAGGTAATTGGTCAACCAAATGGTCTATTGCTTTTTTTGTCGATTGAAAATCAATGTTCTGGATTGTCGAAAGATCAGCATCTTCAATGACCTGCTGCTCGAAATATTTGGCGGTTAATGCTTTTTTTACGAAGTGCTTTCTGATGATATTAAAGGCAATCGTGAAGATGTAAGCCTTAAAAGAAAGATTCTCTTTGAGTTCAAACCTTTTTTCCCAGATTTTCAGAAATACATCTTGTACCAGCTCTTCAGCATCGGGTTCGGACTTCAGATATCCTAGGGCAAAACGGAATATCCTGCTTCCATAAATTTGGAACAGTTCATTAAAAGCTTTGATTTCCCCTTTTGACAAGGCTTTTACCAATTCTGATTCTGTTGGCGATGACGTATTCAATTGTTAGTTTGATTCATGCTTAGCAAGGGGCAAATATACTTTTTTTGAACAGACGTGATTTTGGTTGCTGACTTATTTTTGTTTTTAAATCTAATTCGGATCATTTGTAATGATTCGGTGCAGGAGCAAATGTCTTTTATTGCAGAATAATTTTTTCGGCAATCAATTTGCTTCCAAAGAACTGGCTGGCAAGCGGCTCAAAATTTTGAACAGATTCAGTTGTCAGAAACCGGCGCGATCCTTCTTTCGAGCATTTTTGCTCTAGTTCGGTGTGCCGGACCAGGTAATCGCCAAGCCGTTCGGCAACTATTGGGCCTTGTTCCAGTAACGTCACATGATCTGGAAGAAATCTGTTAATGGCAGGCAAAAGAAGAGGGTAGTGGGTGCACCCCAGGATCACAGTATCAATTTCAGGATCGCGGCTAAAAAGATTATTGATATTTTTCTGGACGAAATAGTCAGCTGCCGGATTGCAGGTTTCGTCATTCTCAACCAGTGGAACCCACATTGGACATGCCTCTTGCGTGACAATGATGTGATCACCTGAAATTTTGGCGATCTCCAGCGGGTAAGACTCCGATAATACGGTTCCTGAGGTTCCCAAAACACCAACATGCCCCGTTCTTGTTAAGAGTGGGATCTTTTCAACACTGGGACGTATGACCCCTAAAACTCTCAGCAAAGGATCCAGTTGCGGCAAATCGTTTTGCTGAATCGTTCTTAAAGCTTTCGCTGAAGCCGTATTGCAAGCCAGGATTATGAGCGGACAACCCATCGAAAAGAGTTTCATCACGGCCTGACGCGTATATTCGTAAACCACATCGAATGAACGGGAACCATAAGGTGTTCGTGCATTGTCGCCCAGATAGATATAATCGTATTGCGGGAGCTGCTCCATAATTGATTTCAATATGGTCAACCCGCCGTAACCTGAATCAAAAACGCCGATTGGCTGATATTTTTCTTGCACTTGACTGCTGTTTTTAGGAAGCGAAACTTACAACAATTTTGGGAAAAAGAAAAGGGTACCGAAACCGGCACCCTTTGTATATTTTTAAAGAAGTTGATTACTTAACAATCCCTAATTTACTTTTAACTAAACTAGACAAATCAACTGATTGTTCTGAATAGTATAAAAGGCCATTGACTTCAAAAACATAAACAAGACCTTGTTCTTTGCCAACATCACCGATCGCTTTGCGGAGTTTTTCCTGAACTGGCTGAAGTTGTTTGGCTTGTTCTTTCTGAAGGCTTTCCTGTGCAGTCTGCTGGAAAGTCTGTATTCTTTCCTGAATACTCTGAACTTCATCCTGTTTGGCTTTTACCAATGCTTCGTTGGCGTCTTTTGCCTGAGCTAATGCAACATACTCTTTACCTTTGTCCTGGTATTCTTTTTGCATTGAACCAAGTTTAGATTCAAGATCAGCCTGAAATTTTTCAAGCGCAGCAACAGCAACCTTAAACTCAGGCATTGCCTGCATTGTTTGCTGAGAATCAATATGACCGAATTTCAAAGTCTGAGCAGATAAGCTGCCAGCGAATAAAACCGAACAAAATACTATTACTTTTAAAAAATTTCTCATTTTTGTTTTTGATTTTAAAATTTGTCGCAAATATATATCTTTAATTCTTATATCCAAGTTTCTGTAAGACCATGTCGCTCAAATCGTACTTAGAATTCGTATAAATCATTGAAAGGCTCCCGGCTTTATCAAATATGATTGAATAGGACCCTTGTTCTGCAACTTCCTGAATCACCTTAAATACGTCATCCTGAATTGGTTTAACCAATGCTTGTCGTTTTTGAAAAAGGTCACCTTCAGGTCCAAAGTATTGCCTTTGCAGCTTCTTATATTCTTTTTCTTTGGTAATTATTACGTCTTCCCGTTTCCGTTTCATATCGTCGGAAAGTAAGACAACCTCTGCCTGGAAATCTTTGTAGATCTTATCCAATTCGGCATGCAGTGTTTCAAGTTCTTTCTGATACTGCTGCGATACTTTATCCAATTGTTCCTGAGCAGCTTTGTACGATGGTATATTCCCGAGAATATACTGTGTATCGACGTAGGCGTATTTTTGGGCAAATCCAAATCCGATTGAAACGGTGAAGAACAGAAGAATTAGTACTAACTTTTTCATATCCAATAGTTTTTTATTCTAAATATACTCTTTCAAAAATCAGACCAAATAAACCTTTTGAACTCTGCGATTTGTTAAATAATGTTAGAACTGTTGTCCCATGATAAAGTGGAACTGACTTCCTCCGGTTCCTTTGGTATATCCATCATCAAATCCATAACCCCAGTCAAAGCCCATCAAACCGAACATCGGCAGGAAGATACGAACTCCAAGACCTGCAGATCGCTTAATCCCGAATGGATTGTAATCGGCAAAATCGTACCACGAATTTCCAGCCTCCATAAAGCCTAATCCGTAAATGGTGGCTGATTGGCTCAAAGTTATCGGATACCTTAACTCCATGGTGATTTTTTCGTAGATGTTACCACCATTTGCCGGTGTCAATGAGTTGTTTTCATAACCTCTTAATCCAACGATATCACTACCATACATGCTGTATCCTGACATTCCATCTCCACCTAATCTGAATGATTCAAAAGGTGAACGAAGGTTTTTATTGTAATATCCAAGGAACCCTGTTTCAAATTTGGTACGCAATACCAGTTTGCTGTTTAAACTAAGCGGTGTGTAAACATCACCTTTAAATACCCACTTATGGAATTCAATGTACCTGTAACGCTCTTCAGGAGTTAAGGTTTTGCTGCCAAAATCCTTATTTGAGAAAAGTGAATAAGGTGGAGTGAACTGCACCATAAACGAGAAGTTGGAACCGGTCTTCGTATACAATGGATTGTCTGTAGAGTTCCGACCGAATACCGTCTTGAAACTTAAGTTGTTGGATTTTCCATTCTGAAAGAAGAAATACTTCCAGTTTTCAAGCACATACAACTGATAGGACATCTCATGGTACACAGTAAAGTAGTCATCCGGCCATTTTAAACGGTAACCAAGTCCGATAGAAGCGCCAATAACTCCCATTTTCTCTGTAATCTCATAGTTATAGGGGTTGTAGCTTCCATATTGACTACCTAAGCCACTGCCATAGCCGCTTCCGTACTGGCTGCCATAATTACCCGTGTAGTTATAATCCTGATTCCCACTTGTCTGTTTCGAATAATACATCGAGTAGGTAAATGAATTCGGTTTTTTACCGCCTAACCATGGTTCTGTAAACGAGAAGCTATATGATTGATAATAACTACCATTTGTTTGTGCGCGAAGCGAAAGGGCCTGACCGTCACCTGTTGGAAGAGGTTTCCATGCTTTTCCGTTGCCAATGTTGCGTACAGAGAAATTCGAGAATTTCAAGCCCACGGTGCCGACAAACATACCAGCACCCCAACCTCCTGATAGTTCAATCTGGTCGTTGGCTCGCTCTTCGAGTTCATAGTTGATATCAACTGTTCCGTCTTCAGGGTGAGGAACAACATCGGGTTTAATTGTTTCGGGGTTGAAGTGACCCATCTGGGATAACTCTCTCACCGAACGTATGATGTTTTCTTTGCTGAATAACTGTCCGGGACGTGTGAATAGTTCGCGGCGTGCAACGTGCTCGTTAGTTTTGGTGTTTCCTTTAATTCCAATCTCGTTGATGGTTGCCTGGGTCCCTTCGACCATGCGCATCTCGAAGTCAATAGAATCGTTTTCAACATTCACCTCAACCGGGTTCAGGTTAAAAAACAGGTAGCCGGTATTCAAATAGGCATTCGAAACTGCATCATCGTCTTCAGTGAGTCGTTTGTCCAATAATTTTTGGTCAAAGATGTCGCCCTTTTTTATTCCGAGAACCCTGTTCATTTGTACATCCGTGTAAACGGTATTACCTACCCAACGGATATTTCTAAAGTAATATCTGCGACCTTCGTCGATCCAATATTTCAGGTGAACGGTATTTCTTACGGTGTCCCTGGTGATGGAATCAGCTACGATCATTGCATCCCGGTAACCTTTTTCGTTGTATTTTTTAATCAGGTTAGCTTTATCCTCATCGAATTTGTCTTCCAGGAATTTTTTGGAAGCAAAGAAATTCCGAAGCTTTTTAGCTTTGGTTTTCTTCATCGATTTTTCAAGAACTGTTGGGGATAGCGCTTTTACACCTACGAATTCGATACTACTGATCTTGACTTTCTCTTTCTTATTTACCTTGATGTCAAGAATCACCTGATTTTCTTTGGCTGTGTCATCGCGCTGCACAATGTTTACATCTGTATTGTAAAAGCCTTTAGCCTTGAATATCCCAAGAATCTGACGCTCGGCAGTATTGATCAGGTTATCGGTAACCTGTCCGCCAATAAGCAGCATGACTTTCTTTTCGATATCCTCTTTTTCACTTTTAGTGACTCCCTTGTAGTTTTTCTGCGAAAGCCGGGGTCGTTCCTGAAGGTAAATATTGAGCCAGACATTTTTCCCAACTATTTTGGTAGCCGAAATTTTGACATCTGAAAAAAGTCCCTGGCGCCAGTATTTTCTTAACGCAGAGGTTATTGCATCGCCCGGAATTGTTATTTCATCACCGACGGTTAACCCCGACAAATTTTTGAGCACCTCAGTATCCAGAAACCGGATCCCGGTCACCTCTACCCCTGCCAGGGTATATTTTTTCGCGCTATCGTAATAGATTGAAAAATTAGTACTATCGGCAACCACCTGGGAAAAAAGGTTTAAACTACCAAATATTGCCAGGGAAATAATTATCAGTTTTTTGTACATTTTTAGCTTCTGATTTGTTCACTTGTTTTTCCAAATCTTCTCTCTCTACACTGGAAATCGGCTATGGCTTCGAATAGATTTTCTTTACGAAAATCAGGCCATAATAGGGGTGTAAAATAAAATTCACTGTATGCTATCTGCCAAAGCAGAAAATTACTGATCCGGTATTCGCCACTTGTTCTGATTAATAACTCGGGATCTGGAATCCCTGCAGTGGAAAGATGATTTGAAATTAAACATTCGGTTATCTGATTTTCAGTTAATTCACCATTTTTTGTTTCACGGACGATTTTCTTTACTGCTTCCACCAGTTCCCAACGTCCTGAATAACTTAACGCTAAAACCAGATTAAGCCCGGTATTTGATGAGGTACTTTGTATCGCTTCGTCAAGTTTTGACTGAACATCGTCGGGCAAAGATGCCAGATCGCCAATTGCGAGCATCTTTACATTCTTTTCGTTCAAATTTTTTGTTTCCTGAATTATCGCATTGACTAAAAGAGACATTAGCGCATTGACCTCTTCTTTAGGCCGATCCCAGTTTTCAGTCGAAAATGCGTAAAGTGTAAGGTATTCAATCCCTGCTTCACCGGCTCCTTCAACAACTGATCGTACCGCATCAACTCCCTGCCGGTGACCAAAAATCCTATCGTTGCCATGTAGCTCGGCCCACCGGCCGTTACCGTCCATAATTACTGCTACATGGTGCGGAATATAATTCTTCTTCAGTTCATCAATGACCATTTCTTATTTTTTGATCTTATCATAAATTGTGCAATTCCCCTTGCTGCTCCACAGTTGGTAACATAGTGAAACCGCTAGCGTAGCGTACCAGTCATTGTTATTCAACCCTGAAACCTTATCCGGATACCTATTCGTTGAATATGGCGGAACAAGTGGTATTGTAGAATCAAATTTATACCTGCCCGGATCATCAAGGTTGTCAATATTATCTGCAAACGTTTTACGGACAATAACTTCAACAATGCCTCCCAGTCTTTTTGTAATATTAAACTTGATCCCTGCGCCAACAGGAATTGTAACTGTTAACACATCTGAATTATTTGTCTTTCTGTTATCCGCATCAAGATAAGGTGCATAGAGTGCAGGTGTAGTTACAGTTGCAGCCACCGTCTCAATCGGTTCAAGAATCACTGAACCAAGTCGTGATGCCCGTGAGAAGAAACCGCCAACTCCAACTTCTACAAATGGTGTAAACATCTCTTTTTTGGTACTTCCCAACTTATAGTTCCGGAAATTGAATTCGAACAGCGCTTCTACGCTTTGGAATGACCGGTTGAAACTGTAAGCCTGTTCAGTATTTTTAGGATACATGTCTGGCGTACTGGTCGTTCCTCTGATAAGTGTTCCGTACGAACCGATATTTGCATCGGCGAAAAAGCCTTCGGCCTTTAGATTTCCGGTAAATAGCTGTCCTCTTATCGCTAAACGCTTGTTGAAATTGTAACGGCCAAGGACACCAACCACAGGAGTAATCGATTTGGAGTAATTAACATTTTCGATATCGCCCCAATAAGTAGCCGCAGCAAGCTGTACTCCTAAATCGGTGGTATGTTGCGATTTTACGCAATAACCTGACAGGATTAGCATTATGAATACTACCAACTTTCTCATTTGCAACAATAATTGATGAATTTATTCAAAACTACAGCCTAAGATGTTAACTTGTTTTTACTAAAGGTTACAAAAGTAATAGATTAACCCTAATTTCCTTTTTTTACAACAAAATTTAACGGAATAAAATCAGCGCATCTAAGTTCCTTGAAATCTTTTTAATTACGTTTATCGATTCCCCACATTAGTTTATTCCGGAGCGTGCCATAAAAGGATTGACTATCAAATTGTAATACATTGATCGAAAAATCAGCTTTGCTCAATCTCATCTCGACATCCGAACCAAATGCATCGGACCGGGAATCAAGTGAAGCCATATAGCGCTCACCACGTCCTTCAACCCTGAGTTTAATCTCTTCGCTGTCAGAAACTACTACCGGCCGGATTGCTAAATTGTGAGGCGCAATCGGGACAATAATAAAATTTGCTGCTGTTGGGGTGATAATTGGACCACCGACACTTAACGAATAAGCCGTTGATCCTGTTGGTGTTGAAACAATCAAACCATCGGCCCAATAGGAATTCAGGTAATCTTTGCCAACCTCGACATGGACGGTAATCATTTGAGAAGTATCTTGTTTATGTACAGTAAATTCATTTAAAGCATAAGGAAATTCAGCAAACAACCCTAAATCGTTTTCCAGTCTAATCAAAGAACGCGGTTGTAGCTGGTATTTCGCGTCGAAAAAGCTTTCCAGAGCACTTTCAAGTTCTGATTGCGCCACATCGGCTAAGAATCCAAGTCGTCCGCTGTTGATTCCAACCATCGGAATTCCTGAATCCCTGACCAGGGAAATTGCTTCAAGAAAAGCTCCGTCGCCTCCGATACTGAAGAAAAAATCTACATTTCGTAACTCTTTGTGATTCGAAAAGTCGGTGATTTCTTTTGGATCGAAGTTTATTTCGTTCCGCATATATTCCAAAAAGGGCCGATATACAGTAACATCTACACGATGTAGATGCAATATCGCGAACAAACGTTTCAAACTATCGTGAAAAACAGGATTTATATTTCGGCCAAAAACCGCAATTCTCATATATTTAGCTAGTATTTAAACATTTATGTATCTCATGAATTGATCATATCGATCATCAAAAAGATTTTTTATTTGTGATTGATCCATGTATGTAGCCTTAATCAGGTAATCATAGCGCGTAAAAGTCTGAATAATTCCTGAAAGATCAACAACATTTACTTTTATTGTAACATCAAGTTCTTTGGAATAGGGGGAAGGCTTGTGAATATAAAGGCTTAGAATGCGTGCATCGTTTCCTTCAATGATCTGGGAGATCTGCGACAGCGAATAATTGACCTCTGTCAGTTCAAGTACAATAATTCCTCCGGGCTCATTGGCTGAAAACAGTTCCGTCAGTTTAAAAGCAAGATCTGTCCTCGTAATTGACCCCAGGTAAGAATGGTCGGCTTCCAGTACGGGAATAATCGAGACTCCGCATGCCAATGCTACTCCAACAACCTCGAAAATATGTTGGTCGACATGTACGTGGGGTTGTAAAAGGATGGGTCCGATGTACTTCTCGATCTTTTCGTCGAAATTTTCGGCATCGTATATTTCCTTATCGGATATAACGCCGAAATACTCTTTCCCGACAACAACCGGAAGATGCGAAACACGGAATATCTCCATAAGCGTCAGGATCTTAGAGCCAATCTCATCGAGCGTTACGGTTGGGATGGATTCAGTTATCAAATTTTCAGCTATCACGATTATTGCTTTATTTTGTTATCGAATTCGAATCAAAGTTGTAAATTGCACACCAAATCAGTTCATCAAAACTATGACACGTTTAAGCGTAAATATAAATAAAATAGCAACACTGCGTAACACACGTCAGGGAAATACTCCAAATGTTAAACTTGCCGCAATAAATTGTGAGGAATTTGGCGCTGAAGGGATCACTGTTCATCCGCGTCCCGACGAACGCCATATCCGTTATTCGGATGTAAGGGAGTTAAGGCCAATCATCACTACCGAATTTAACATGGAAGGTTATCCTTCACGGACTTTCATTGATCTTGCTTTGGAGGTTAAACCCGATCAGGTGACGCTGGTTCCTGATGCACATGATGCAATCACATCTAATGCCGGATGGGATACCATTACACATAAAGATTATCTCTCCGAAATAGTTGCAGAATTTAAAAAAGCCGGCATCCGCGTCTCATTGTTTGTTGGTGCTGAAGCTAAGATGGTTGAAGGCGCTGCAATTATTGGTGCTGACCGTGTTGAACTTTATACTGAACCTTATGCGACGGCTTTCCCGTTCAATCCAGACGAGGCTATCAAACCCTTTATTGAAGCAGCCAAAGTTGCGGAGCGGCTTGGACTCGGTTTAAATGCCGGGCACGACCTAAGTCTTCTGAACCTGAAGTTTTTCAACCAATCCATCCCCAATTTGCTCGAAGTTTCAATCGGTCATGCATTGATCTGCGATGCTTTGTACCTTGGACTTGAATTGACAATCCTTAAATATAAGGAGTGCCTGCGATAGAAAGAGTAGTTGAATAAGAGCAGGGAGAGGAGGTGATATTGAAAAACGGGAGAATGGCATTTAAAATTCTTTCGCGTCTGTCATTCTTTAAATCTAAACTTCTTTTTTTCACAATCGGATGCGTCAGAGGTGCAATGTTTTGATTCTGGCGCCGCATTGCGATCGCCTAATAAGCGACAAATCTTGAAGGCGATCCTCATCGATCGCTCAATTATATACCAAATTGAATGTCGGTAACCTTAAATTTTAGAAAGTCGGGGAGTGGTCCGGTTCTCGTGATTTTGCACGGATTGTATGGCGCTTCCGATAACTGGATCTCCATTGCAAGGAAGCTTGAAGATCATTTTACAATATTTATCCCCGATCTTCGGAATCACGGTGCATCTCCGCATACCACTACCCATACTTACCAGGATATGGTGGACGATCTTTACCGCTTTTTTAACGAACATCATATTGAAAAAGCGACCCTGCTCGGTCATAGTATGGGAGGAAAACTGGCGATGATGTTTGCGGCCGAATATCCTGAACTGATTACCGGTCTTATTGTTGCCGATATTGCTCCAAAGAATTATAATTCCGAAAATAAACCATTTAAAACAGTTCTTCAGCACGAGATGATTCTCGAATTGATGGAGGAACTCAACCTGGTGGCGGTCAACTCACGAAAAGAGATTGATTTCTTTCTTGCGGATAAATTGAAGGATATATCGCTCCGACAATTTCTGATCAAAAATATTCATCGTGACAAAGAGGGTTATTTCGAATGGAAAATTAATGTCCCCGTATTGAAATATGCGCTTAATTCAATCACTACTGATGTAAATGCGGAATGGTTTGCTGAGCGTAAACCTATTCTGAACTACCCGGTCACGTTTATCCGCGGATTGAATTCCGATTATATTTCAGATCAGGATATTCCTGCGATCAAGGAAATTTATCCCGAAGCCAGCGTGATCGATATTCCCGATGCTGGTCATTGGCTGCACGCCGAACAACCCGAAAAGTTTGTGGAAGCGGTTTTGTCAGTAATCTGACAAATTGTTATAAGCAATTATTTACCTGAGAGGAATTAAACACGTAGAGAAAACAGATTGAATTGTAACCTTCCATCCTTGGTTAGGTAGAGCAATTTTCAAATTCCAAGAAGTTGTTTTAGTTACCTATTATCTTCCGTATAATTCCGTCATCTCTTTGAGCCATTCCCCGTTTTCCTTCAGGATATCCAAAGAGGTTAGTTTCCATTTCCAGTTTCCTACAATCGTGCCCGGCGTATTCATGCGGGCCGTCGCATCAAGTCCCAACACGTCCTGGAGCGGAAGAATGGCCATTTGTGCTACAGAACCGAGTACCGCCCTGATCATTTTCGACTGATCCATTTTTGCAGTGCCAAAATATTTACGCAGATGATCCCGCTCTTCTCCTTTTACCGTTTTGAGCCAGTTCGCAGTGGTATCATTATCGTGCGTTCCTGTATAAGCCACAAAATCCTGCTCATAGTTGTGAGGCAAATGCTCATTTTCAGCATCTGATGCAAATGCAAATTGCAAAACTTTCATTCCGGGCAGACCATACTTCTTACGCAAGTCATGCACCTCTTCTGTGATCGTTCCCAAATCTTCAGCAATAATGGGCAACGTCCCAATCTGACTTTGCAAAATGGCAAGCATTGCATCACCGTTTGCTTTTAACCACTTGCCATTAATGGCCGTTTTCTCCGAATAAGGAACAGCCCAAAACGATTCAAGTCCTCTGAAATGATCAATCCTGACAAGGTCAAACATGCCCAAATTGAAATGCAAACGTGCGATCCACCAATCGTAATTCTGCAGTTTTAATTTTCCCCAGTTGAATAACGGATTTCCCCAAAGCTGACCTGTTTCGCTGAAATAATCGGGTGGCACGCCGCCGACTTTGGTTGGCTTTCTTTTTTCATCGAGTAGAAACAATTCCTGGTTGGCCCA
>JANYLE010000098.1 GCA_025363795.1 Mariniphaga sp.
AGTAACTTAATACTATAAGATAATGAGCTTTAAAACAAAAGGGAAAGTACTGCAGATTCTTCCCGAAGTAAAAGGAACCAGCGCACGCGGCGATTGGAAAAAACAGGATTTTGTCATTGAGACGGCCGAAGATCAGTTTCCAAAAAAGATCTGCTTCACGCTTTTTAATGATAAAAACAGCACGTTTGAAAAGATCAAACCAAATATGGAGGTGGAGGTCACCTTCAGTGTTGAATCGCGCGAATATAACGAGAAATGGTACAGTAATATTAATGCATTCCGCGTTGATCTTGTTGAGAGCGGCAGTGGTAGTGGATCAGCATTTAATGCTCCACCTTTTTCTGAATCGGATATTCCCCCAATCGGAGATTCGGGCGACAAAGATGATCTTCCTTTCTGATCTCTTCCGGATAAAACAACAAAGCCTCCCGTTAAAGGAGGCTTTGTTGTTTTATTTAGTTTATGAAATGCTTACTTGATCGGAATTTGACGTTTAAAATCTTCCTCTAATGAGATAAAGGTCTCCGTTCTTGCGATTCCATCAATTGCCTGAAGATCAGTATCTATAATTTTCATCAGGTGCTTATTTGTTTTGGTTTGGATTTTGATAAAAATCGCATATTGACCAGTCGTATGGTGACATTCAACAACCTCCAAAATTTCACGTAACTGCTTCAATACTTTTTTGTCGTAAATGACCTTCTCGAGATAGATCCCCATGTAAGCAGTAGTATTGTAACCAAGCTTTTGTGGACTAACCAAAAACTCAGACCCAATTATCACCCCCATTGCCACCAATCGCTGCACCCGCTGATGGATGGCTGCACCCGACACGCCGCACTCCCTGGCGACTTCCAGAAAAGGAATTCGTGCATTTGCGGTTATTAGCTTGAGAATCTTACGGTCAAGATCATCAATATGAACACTTTGTTCCTTGAAATCTTCTTCTAATTCAATATTGTTCTTCTTCACGATACTTTCAATTTGATACAAAAATGGCTAAATATTTTCACATTTTTCACATATTGAATAAAAAATGATCGACTAGCATACCTCGTGTAGGTTTTTTCATTGCAAGTGTTTCTATTCAATGTGACCAGCTTCTTATAAATCATTACTGTAATGGTTCCTTGGATTGATTGTCGGATACGATGTAACTTCCAGAAGGATTTTGAAACACCCGCAGACCAAATTCAGGGAGGATAGCAAAAATATGATCAAATATTTCAGCCTGAAGTGCCTCATAAAGATTACTCTCCTGTACCCTGCTGAATACAATAACTTCAATGGGCAGGCCTTTTTCAGTCGATTGCAGAAACCTGACAATTCGGGTCATACTATCATGGATTCCAGGATGTGCCAGGCAATAACCCTCCAAATACCGCTTAAACAACGCCAAGTTAGTAGGTGCAGCAAAAACAGACATCTTAAATTTACCTATGTTTACATCACTCACATAATCATCACCATTCGATGGTTCAGCAGTTAGAAATTCATTAAATCTTGGCAACTTGTTAAGATGGTCCAACATTTTTTGATCACTTAAATGAATGCTTGATATATCAATATTTACAGAGCGTTGAATACGACGCCCTCCTGATTCCAGCATTCCAATCCAATTGGTCACGGATTCGGAAACCAGCGCATAAGTTGGAATTGTTGTAATCGTTTTATCCCAGTTCTGCACTTTTACCGTTGTAAGGGAAATATCATATACAGTTCCGTCAACATCGAATTTGGGTACTGTAATCCAATCGCCAGGCTTAAGCATATTGTTGGCAGCCAGTTGAATACTTGCCACAAAACCCAAAATTGGATCCTTAAACACGAACATTAATACTGCAGCTAACGCTCCTAACCCGGCAAACAGGCTTGACGGGTCTTTCTCAAAAAGCACTGCTACAATAAAAATTGCCCCAAAGAAGTAGACCAGGATCTTCATCAACTGGATATAACCTTTAATCGGACGGTCTTTAGCATAAGGATAAGTGTTGTAAATTTCCTGCCCTGCATTCAGAAAACGATTAAATGCCGTCACTACTATTACGGAAAGATAAATCTGTGCCAATCCTTTAATGAGTGTTGGAAGCAATTTGATATCCTCACCTGCATAACCGGAAGAACTATAAATGATTATAGCCGGAATAATATGGACCAACACATGAAAAACCCGATGAGCAAATAATGTGTCGTCCCAAATACCTTTTGTACGAAGGACAATCCGCCCAATTATTTTCACAACGATCATTCTGGTAATCAGAAATACGATCGCAGCCAATACAACCATTACCATGAAGGTACTTAAGGCCGCTGCATGAATAGCCAACCGTGGTAAAATTCCAGTGCTCAGAAATAACTCCTTAATATATTCGTAAAATACAGACATGCATAAAATATTTATAAATCAAAAATCGTTAGTTTTGAATCATCGTTGCAAAAGTAACGAAAGATGAACATCATGAAGAAACTTTTATTTAGGATTATCCTGCTTTTTGCTCCCATTTCTGTTTGGGGCACACCAGTGTTTGATAACTTTTTCACGGACGAGGTTTTGCGCTTCGACTATCTCCTGTCGGGAAACCAAACCTCAACTACGGTGATGCCCTGTGAAATCAAAAAAGAAAAGATGTGGGGAGGATCTCACAATGCGCTGATAGATAACATGAATTACGGCACTTATCGTTTTCGGGTGTATGACGAAAAAAGCAAAGAGCTCATTTTCTCAAAAGGATTTTCGCCACTTTTTCAGGAATGGCAGTCCACAGCTGAGGCAAAAGTCATGAATAAAGCGTTCTATCAGGTGATCAGATTTCCTT
>JANYLE010000288.1 GCA_025363795.1 Mariniphaga sp.
CCAGCGAAGATGGAAGTTCGATACCTGGAGCTTCGGTGGTTGTAAAAGGCTCATCTTTGGGAACCGTCACAGACATGGATGGGAAGTTTGTTTTAAAAGTTCCCGTAGGTTCCAAAGTTTTGATGGTTACTTTTGTAGGGATGGTCTCTACTGAGGTGCCCTTAACGACTTCATCTAACTACCAGGTGAAGTTAAAACCCTTAAATGTTACAGTAGATGAAGTTGTTGTTACAGCTATCGGTATTTCCAAACAAAGGAAATCACTCGGTTATGCTGTTCAGGACGTAAATGGAGATAAGATAAACGATGCCAAAACAGGTAATGTTCTTTCTGCAATTACCGGTAAAATGGCAGGTGTGAATATTACAAGTTCTGCAGGTACAGCAGGTGCTTCTTCCTTTATTACAATACGTGGGCAGAATTCTATCACTGGAAATAACCAGCCTCTCTTTGTCGTTGATGGTGTCCCAATTGACAATTCAATGAGTTCCTCCGGAAACCCCGATGATGGAATAAATAACCTTACAAATGGTGTTGCTTATTCAAACCGTGCAGTTGACTTAAATCCGGATGATATTGAAACTATTTCTGTATTAAAAGGAGGGGCTGCTACAGCACTTTATGGTCTAAGGGCTGGAAATGGTGTCGTTCTGATTACTACGAAAAAAGGTGGTGGAGCTGATGGCAAGATGAGTATTAGTTATTCTTCATCCGTTGGTATCGACAAGGTGAATAAGATGCCTGGATTGCAATCAATGTATGCTCAGGGATTAAATGGCAAATACAACTCAACAACAACAAGTTCTTGGGGACCAAAGATATCCGACATGCGTTATGATGGTGCTACTGATTATCCACGTGATAAAAACGGGAGATTGGTGTTGGCAACAGATCCAACTGCAAAGCAGAATTTACTGGCAAAGGCTTACGATAATGCTGGTAATTTCTTTCTGTCCGGATTAACTTTAAACAATAATTTATCCCTTTCGGGAGGGAATAAGGACCAAAATTTCTATCTCTCTGTTGGTAATTCAACAATGAAAGGAATCGTCCCCAATAACGATTTCGGCAAAACATCGATTAAAATTTCCGGTGAAACCAAATTTGGGTCCAAAATTAAAGCTTCGGCCAGCGCAAATTACATTCGCTCTGGTGGTACAAGGATACAACAAGGTTCAAATACTTCAGGTGTGATGCTGGGTCTGTTACGTGGTACTCCGACTTTTGATATCAGTAATGGACACGGCAAATATGGTTATAAATATGAAGATGCCTATATGTATGCTGATGGTACCCCACGGCGTTATGCGACCTATGATAACCCCTACTGGACGGTTAACAAGAATGTATTGAAAGATCAGGTTGACCGAATTTTGGGTTATATTTCCTTAGTTTATACCCCGCTTACCTATGTCACCGTTTCTTACAGACTTGGTGATGACTTGTATTCAGACAGAAGGAAAGGACATACCGCTTTAATGTCCGCGAATATTCCGGATGGACAAATGGAAGAAGACCACCACTACAATAATGACATCAACTCTGATTTGACAGTTAATTTCAATAAAGAATTATTCAAAGATTTTACCGCTAATATTACAGTTGGTCATAACATGTTCGAAAGCTATTATCAGCAGCTTTATGCACAGGGAAACGGATTCGTCGTTCCTGATTTCTATCACATGTCGAATACTTCGTCCCAAATTGTACGTGAGAATACCACAAGATACCGCACTGCTGCTTTATATGCCGATCTGCAGTTTTCTTATAAAAGCATGGTTTACCTTGGTTTTACTGGTCGGAATGAGTGGTCGACAACCTTACCGGCCAACAGTAATAGTTTCTTCTTTCCTTCAGCAAGCCTCGGGTTTATATTCACTGAACTGTCAGGTCTTAAAGGAAATGAAATTCTAAACTTTGGAAAATTACGTGCCTCTTATGCTCAGATTGCAAACCATGCAACACCTTATAACACTCAAAATACCTATACTTTGGGATCTGTTTCTGATGGTTGGGCAACTGGTGATTCATTTCCGTTTAACGGGATTAATGGATTCAAACCTACAAATACGTTGGCTAATTCAACAATCAAACCGGAGAGTCTTCTATCCAGGGAAATTGGACTGGAATTAAAGTTGTTCAAAAGCCGGGTTAATCTTGATGTCACTTACTACAATAACCAGAACCGTGATCTGTTAATTAGCGTTCCTGTTACAGGAAGTACAGGTTATAATGCCCGCTATATGAATGCGGCTACCATGGAAAATAAAGGTATCGAATTTACCGGCAGTGTAATTCCTGTAAGAACGAAAGACTTTAACTGGACACTTTCAGTGAACTTTACGGAAAATAAAAATAAGGTTTTAACGCTTGCTCCTGGTGTAACGGATATCGGCCTTGGTGGTTTTACGGGTAGTACAATCAATGTGGTTGCCGGAGAACCTTACGGAAGCATGTTTAGTACAGGATTTTATAAAGATGCTAATGGCAAGGTGATTATAAATGATGACCAGACAAGCGCTGGCTACGGCTATCCCATTAAAGATAATACCATGAAATCCCTTGGAAGCATTGCTCCGAAATGGACGATGGGAATCAGCAATGAGATTACTTACAAGGGGGCAAGTTTATCCTTTCTTTTCGACATCAAGCATGGCGGAATTATGTGGAATGGAACGAAATCACGGTTAATCGGTTTCGGAACCGCGAAAGTGACTGAAAACAGAGGAAGTGCTGTGGTATTTGATGGAACCAAAGGTCATTTGGTCGATGGGGCGATTGTCTCAACTGGTTCTAAAAACGATATTCAGACAACTTATTCACAATATTACTACCAGAATATTGGTGGTGGAGCAAGTCCTGCACAGGAACAATTTGTTGAAAAGACAGATTGGGTTCGTTTAAGGGAAATAACCATTTCTTACGAGTTGGGCAAAGTGATCAAGGCTAGCTTTATTAAGCAATTAAAGATATATGCTACCGGCCGGAATTTATGGTTGTCAACAGACTATGATGGTATAGATCCGGAGACTAACCTTTTTGGTGCCTCCAATACCCAGGGACTTGACTACTTTAATATGCCAAATACCAAATCGTATGTTTTTGGAATGAAAATTGATTTTTAAATTTTTAAAATCCTGAAGATGAAAAAAATAATATTTTCAATATCGTTGATCGCAATGCTGTTTTGCTCATGCGACAAGTGGATTGATCCTGCAATGAATACCGATCCGAACAATCCTAAAGAGGTTGCTATGGCTCAGCTTATCGCTCCTGTCGAAGCCAATTTAGCTTATATCGTTGGTGGTGAAATGGCAAGATGGGATTGTGTCTGGATGCAGCAAATTGCAGGTATTCAGAGCCAATCAGCCGAAAACGAGATCTATATCATTGGCGAATCTGATGTTACCAATGCATGGAGCTACAACTTCTACACGCCCGGCATGATTAATACAAAAATCATCATGGACAAGGCAGCTACTTTGAATTCTCCCCATTATGCAGGTGTAGCTAAAATTTTGATGGCCTATCACCTGGGTGTAATGACAGATCATTGGGGCGACATGCCTTATTCTGATGCGCTAAATGGTGCAACTTTGGTGTTGAAGCCGAAATACGATACGCAAGAGAAAATCTACACCACGATTTTCACACTCCTTACTGAGGCTATTACCAATCTTGATGCAGCAGCCAGTACATTTAGTCCTGATGTTGAAGATTTAATTTATCAGGGCGATTTGAGCAAGTGGAAAAAGACGGCTTATGCTATGAAAGCACGCTATAGTATTCATCTTGCAAAGAAAAAAGGCGCTACTGCCTATACCGATGCACTGACTGCATTATCCAACTCCTATACAAGCAGTGACGATGACTTTAAATTTGTGTTTGGATCAGCCTATAACAACTCGAACCCAATCTACCAATCAGAACAAGAACGCACCGGGTATTATTCGGCAAGTGCTACTTATATGAACATGCTTGCAGCTACAAGCGATCCACGCAAAGCAATCTACTTTGATGGTACTGTTGGATCAAAACCAGGTGAACCTAACGCCAATGCAGCTGTAATCGGTGCTGCGTATGCATCATCAGAATCGCCTGTTTATTTGATGTCATTTGTTGAAACTAAATTTATTGAGGCTGAAGCAAGCTTTAATACCAATGACAAGGTACGTGCTGCAACTGCCTACAATGATGCGCTAAAAGCTTCACTTCAACGCGATGGCGTATATGGTGATGGCACCTGGTATAACGCAAATAAGGAAACGGATGCGACGATCACCCTGGCTAAGATTATGAACCAGAAATACCTTAGCTCATTCCTGCAGGTTGAATCATGGTCGGATTGGCGCAGGACCGGTTATCCCGCATTGGTAAAAGCGACGGGTGCCGTTATTAATGAAATCCCACGCAGATTGCCTTATCCTGATGATGAAA
Source organism: Mariniphaga sp. (assembly GCA_025363795.1). GTDB lineage: Bacteria > Bacteroidota > Bacteroidia > Bacteroidales > Prolixibacteraceae > JAAFHB01. The sequence goes on from JANYLE010000288.1 coordinate 4,438, forward strand.
GATTGTACAATAAAGAGAACATGCCTACTGGCATTACAATTACAACCCGTTTGTGGTGGGATGTAAATTGAAATTTTTTGAAAACCTTTAAAAAGCGGGTGTCTCAGATGTTGAGACATCCGCTTTTTTCATTACTGAATTAAGTATTCCGGGTTCTTAACTATCTGAAGGGAGTAAATAATCTAAGGCTTTCGGGATCAAGAAACGATAACTATCTTTGAGTCCTTCCCAAAATTAGTTGGAGAAGATTTCGCAGCGTAATTAATTTAAACCGTATGACAATGAAAGTAAAACTATTGCTGACTATCCTGTTATTGGGATGTTTAACTATCTGCTTTGGGCAGCAGGATCCGACATGGAGCAAATGGAGTTGGTTAATCGGTGAGTGGCAAGGTGAAGGGAATGGTCAGCCCGGACAAGGTGGCGGGACATTTTCATTTGCTTTTGATCTTGATCAGAATGTCCTTGTGCGCAAGAGTCATTCGGAATATCCGGCAACGGCCAGTAAACCACTGATCAAACACGACGATTTAATGATTGTGTCGTTAGATTCCGGAGGAAATCCCACACAAGCCGTCTATTTCGATAACGAGCGACATACGATTAATTACTCCGTCACCTATTCCGACCAGTCAATCATTCTGACAAGTGCGAAAATCGCCAATGTTCCGGTTTTTCGCCTTACTTATACTTTATTGAACGATGGGATGGTCAACACAAAATTTGAACTGTCGCAGGACGGTGCGGTATTTATGACCTATATTGAAGGTAAAAGCAAAAAAGTCAAATAGCTTGCCCAAACCGATTCAGGAAACGTCCAAACGAAGTTAATTATGCCATTTCTGATTCTGGAAAGGTCCAAACGAAGTTGCTTGTGCCAATTCTGATTCTGGAAAGATCCAAACAGAGTTAATTGTGCCAATTCTGATTCTGGAAAGGTCCAAACAAAGTTAATTGTGCCAATTCCGATTCAGGAAATGCCCAAACAAAGTTAATTATGCCATTTCTGATTCTGGAAACGTCCAAACAGAGTTAATTGTGTCACTTCTGATTCTGGAAACGTCCAAACGAAGTTAATTGTGCCAATTCCGATTCTGGAAATGCCCAAACAAAGTTAATTATGCCATTTCTGATTCTGGAAATGCCCAAAGGCAAACCGGAGGCATCATTTCCGATTCGGAAAAGGCTCAAAGGCAAACCAGAGGCATCAATTCCGATTCTGGAAATGCCCAAAGGCAAACCAGAGGCATCATTTCCGATTCAGAAAAGGCTCAAAGTAAACCGGAGGCATCATTTCCGATTCTGGAAATGCCCAAAGGCAAACCGGAGGCATCATTTCCGATTCAGAAATGGCTCAAAGTAAACCAGAGGTTGTTCCCTTATTTTCCGATCTCTTTGAATATCGCTTCAGCAGCAGCTGACGGATGGTTGTTGTAGTGATGATTTCCGGGGAGGGTGACGATGGTTGCACC
>JANYLE010000143.1 GCA_025363795.1 Mariniphaga sp.
TTGCTTTGTATTATTAACCAAAGTGCCGGTACAAAGTTCTCTTCCTGCAACAATCAGATTAACAACAGCCTGCTTTTGGATTAAATAAGCTGCGGCATCCGGACAAAAAACATCCATATTGCATGAATCGGATTCGCCCAACGGTCTCGTTCCGAAGATATTTTTATAATCATGATTGACCGATGACAGATGCAATTCTCCCGCGTAAGCTGATCCAACCGGTTCATTGTACTCCACCACAATTTCGTCGCCGGGAATCGGGTAGGTTGAAAAATAACCAGATGATTGTTCATTTTCAGATGTAAAAGCGCCCAAAACTTTTTCGTGTCCCTTGGAATAAATAAATAAGGAGGCTCCTTTAGGAATAATCATCCTATCAAAAATCAGGTTGAGCGACCAGGCACCCTTCGAGCGCAAACCAAGCCGCCAAATTTTCATATCCTTTGTATTCTCCCATCTTCCTGAAGAGTTTGGAGAGATATTTACATTAAAAGTTTTCGCAAAGTAGAATGCTTTGAGATTTTTGGGATCCGATTGCTCTTCATTCAGTAGCCGTTCATTATCAACTGGGTCCATGTCAATAACAGGAATTAGAGCAGCGGCTTTTTTAAGAATATTAAAAGAGGCAGGTATTCCGCCATATGACAATTGTCCATTGCTGTTTAAAGTCAAACTTAACAGTAAGAAGATAACAAATAAATGCCTCAAGATCATTGATTTTTCAAATTTCGCGTAAAGATAATTCATCCCCGCAATTATTCTTTTTTTTTGATGAAATTTCAGTAAATAGACTAAATTGCCAAGAATTAGATGTTATAAAATGAAGGTACTTGTAATTTACTGCAAAGAGTTCTCCTATAATCCGGCTTCTAAAACACTACCTGATGTTGAAGAAGTGACATCAGGTAAGAAATATACCGACTGTATTGTGGCTTTTATCCAGGTTGAAGCAGAAGACGAAGAGAAAGAGGTTTCAAGCAGAGAAAAGAAACTGGTCAATCACCTGAAATGGACTGCACGTAAGAATAATACCAACAACATTGTGTTGCACTCTTTCGCCCATTTATCAGAATCAAAAGCGACTGTCGATTATACAAAAACACTTTTCAATCTGGCTGAAAAACGTTTGATTAACGGTGGTTACATTACGGAACAAACTCCGTTCGGCTATTTCCTCGACCTGAACATAAATGCCCCCGGATTTTCGCTTGCCCGGATATGGGCATCGCTTTAAAACGAAACTGGATAAAATTCTAATATGGAAATGAAATGAGTGATAGAAAAATCACTACGAGAACAACCCATTATTAACCACACAGGCGTTCTCCTGCTATTTCTTCATCTTAAAATAAAGCGCTGCAAAATCCATGTAGCAGTTCCAGTCATATAATGTTACATCATGTTTCCCGGGACGAATATGATAGGCAATACTTCCCATTACCGGTGTGTTTAATGCCGGCATATCTTTGGCAGGAAAACCTTTCAACCCCAAAAGCTGATAAACCGGCGAAGCATAAACACATGACAAAAACTCGCCTTTCGGGTCAGCCCACAAATCTTCCGCAGCACTGGCCACATAAACCGGCCGGGGCGCGATAAGTGCAAGCAGTTCATGCTGATCAACAGGCATTAGTTCTTCTTTTTCATTATATTTTTTGAAATTGTCGCAAAACCAGTGCGGAAAAGCTGTATTGATCCGTCCGACAGTTTCTCCAAATTTTCTTCGTGAAATTGCAGCACCACAACTTCCTGAATTATTGGCGATGGTCATTGCAAAACGCTGATCGGAAGCACCTGCCCAAAGCGATGTCTTTCCTAATCTCGAATGACCCATAACGATCACCTTTTGGGCATTAATATCTTTGTCCGTTTCAAGATAATCCATGACGCGTGACAATCCCCATGCCCATGTTGCGATAGAACCCCATGATGAACTATCTCTTTTCGCATCGAAGAACTCGTGAACGCCATTTTTAAATCCATCATTGAAATCGGGATCAACATCACCATAATAGACAGTCGCGACTCCAAAACCCCTCGTAACAATCTCTTTGATTGGCCACCTTGAAATCGCTGCTCCTCTCCCTTTTTCGGTTGCCCGATTGTCAGAAATCCCAAGCTCTTTATTGTTACTCACCCACGAATCCGGAAGTAAAACATCAGGTTCTACAGTAGTGGTATGATTTCCATCAAAATTATAGCTCAGGAAAACCGGTGCATCTTTAGAATTTTGGGGCAGATAGATCAACACCATCACTGCAATTTTTCGGTTCCCGTTGATCAGCTCAAGACGAACTTCTTTCCGCTTTGCCAAACCATTGAGGGCATCCTTTCTTTGAGAAACTACAACCGATTTCATGCTCCCTTTCCATTCAGGAACAACACCAAAAACCTCTTTCTCAAAGATATGATAAATCTCTCCTCTCCTCTTCTCCCACTCTTTTTTATTGGTAACAGGCGTGCCATCGTTAAAAATAAGCGGATCGGGTAAAGTATAAGCCGGAACTTTTGCCTCATCATAATTTGCAACAAATTGCTGGGCCATCGATAGCCATGGAAGTAACAGGAAAAGCAGGAAATTGATAGCTTTTTTCATAATCTGGAAGTTTGGATAAAGACCAAATTTACACTATCTCAATTAAATCACAATTATTCCGGCAAAAATAAAAGCAATAACTTTCGCTATTGCTTTTAGAATATCAGATGTTTGCAATGTTAATAGTAAACCATATTAACGGATTCCATATTCGTTTAGATTCCGGTTTTATCGTAAACAAATGCTTCCAATTCGCCTCTCGCCACCATCAATGCATTCATTGCAAGTGACTTTAACTCATCCTGTCCGGGATAAATAGAAACAGGCGCTATGAATTCGACACGCTCACGAATCTGTGTCATCAGTTGTTTATCGTAAGCAATTCCACCCGTTATAAGAATACCGTCAATGTTTCCTTTCAGTACAGTTGCCATCTCGCCAATTGTTTTGGAGACCTGATAACCCATAGCCTCAAGGTAAAAAGCGGCCTTTTTATCGCCCTGGTTGATCGATATCTCAACTTCGCGCGCGTCATTGGTTCCAAGGTAAGCCGAAAGACCGCCCTGTCCGTTTAACATGCAACGTAATTCTTCCTGAGTATATTTTCCGCTAAAACACAAATCGATCAATGCCCCTGCAGGAAGCGTACCGCTCCGCTCAGGTGAGAACGGGCCCTCACCATCAAGTCCATTATTAACATCGATCACTCTGCCATAGTGATGAGCTCCGACGGTAATTCCCCCGCCAAGATGAACAACAATCAGGTTCAGCGCTTCATAGGGCTTACCAATTTTTGATGCATGCTGACGGGCAACTGCCTTCTGATTCAAAGCATGGAAAATCGACACCCTTTTAAATAAGGGATGGCCTGAAACCCTTGCAATATCATCCATCTCATCCGTAACAACAGGATCTGCAGTCAACGCCACGGTTCCGGGATGGATCTGGGCAATATCATATGCGATCAGCGAACCAAGGTTTGACGCATGTTCACCCATCACCCCAACACGACAATGTTCCACCATCAATTCATTGATGTAGTAAACACCCGATTTGAGAGGATAGGTTAATCCGCCCCGGCCAATCACTGTGCCAATTGATTCCAGATCTACGTTATCGTGTGCTAACTCCCGTAATATTACACTCTTTCTAAATTCAAATTGTTCGCTGATTGTTTTATAAGGAGCCAGGTCTGCAATCGAATGATGCAGTGTTTTCAATAAAGAACACACTGTATTGTCATAAATTGCAATTTTGGTTGATGTTGATCCCGGATTAATAACCAATATTCGTAATGATTTCATAAAATATAGTGTTTGAGACAATTAATACTTTTTTCAATTAACCTGATTGCTATTTTATTTTTATGCTAATGGCAACATGCTGCTGGTATTCCAGCCTGTTATTTCAATATTAAAACTGTGCCATCAATGCACCCAGCGCAATTGAAAGCAGTTTTACCCGAGTGCTATCACCTCTTGATGCAAGTACAACAGGAACCCTGGCACCAACCATGATAGCCGCTGACTCTGACCTCGCCATCTTCGTATTTACTTTATAAAAAACATTCCCGGTTTCAAGATTGGGGAACAACAGGCAGTCCGCATCACCTGCGACAGGTGATTTCAATCCTTTAATTGCCGCAGCCTCACTGTCAATGGCAACATCCAAAGCCAGCGGTCCATCAACGATGCATCCCTGAATTTGTCCGCGATCATTCATCTTGGCAAGCAATGCAGCCTCGGTTGTTGACAGGATCGAAGGAAGAACCTGTTCGCTTGGTGCAATAACAGCAATTTTAGGAAGTTCAATTTTCAACCGGTTGGCAACCTTTGTCAGGTAATTGATAATCTGTATTTTCTGTTTAAGATCAGGCAAAGGAATAACGGCCACATCCGCGACAATTAATAACTTATGGTAGAATTCATTTTCGACAAGCGTCACATGACTTACCACTTTTCCGGGATCCGTAAGACCAGTCTCTTTATTGAGGATTGCCCGCATAAACTTGTCTGTGCTGATTAATCCCTTCATTAAAAAATCGCCCTCACCACGGTTAATCATATCAACAGCAGTTTTTGAGGCGAGCTCCTCAACAGGTTGATTAATAATTACGAAATTCGCAGTATCAATGCCTGAATGCTGACAAACAGCTATAATTTTCAACTCATCGCCAATCAGAACCCCTTTTACAAGATTCATGGCTACAGCCTGAGCAACCGCTGAAATGGTATGTTCATCGTTGGCACTAACCACCACAAGGGTTTTAAGCTCCTTTTCTTTCAATAAATCGAAGAGTTCCACAAGTTTTCTGACAGCCATGTTGATTTGATTTTAGGTTCTGAAACCACACAAAAATAATATTCGGAGCAATCACTAACTATGATAAAAAACAGGTGTAAATCAGATATTTACAAAGCATTAATTGTTCATGAAATGTGTCAGATTGAAATAAATCAGACCATTTATAATTCAATCTCCAACCAAATTATCCGAAAAATACAATGTTCCTTAATCACACCGTAATTTATTCCTGACAAGTCATTTACGTTATTGACGCATCACTTTGAACAGATAACAGCAGAAATTTTGAATTGTTGTGGTTTAGTTAAGGGATATGTGTGATCACCCGGCCACGCACCATCAGCCTGATTACAAGAACAGCCAAAGATTAAAAAGAAAAAAAACCGGAATCAAATAAATGACACCGGTTTAGATAATTGAATGGAAGAAGAATTTACTTTGGCATAACCACGGTATCGATCACATGAATAACGCCGTTCGAAGCTTTCAGATTGGTTGCAGTTACGGTTGCTTTTCCCCCTTTTTCGTCCGTAAGGATAACATTTTTCCCTTCGAGCGAAGCGGTAAGTTTAGCCCCATTAACAGTTGTCAGTACAGCTTTACCATTTCCCTTTTTAATTGCGGCAACAACTGCTGCAGCATCGAGGTTTCCGGCGACAACATGATAGGTAAGAATTGCAGTAAGCGCAACCTTATTTTCCGGTTTCAGAAGATTATCAACAGTACCGGCAGGTAGTTTATTAAATGCAGCATTCGTAGGAGCAAAAACGGTAAAAGGGCCTTTCCCCTGAAGTGTTTTTACCAGATCAGCTGCTTTAAGCGCAGCAACTAAAGTTGAATGGTCTTTTGAACCTGATGCGACACTGACAATATCACCTTGCGCATTTGCACCAAAAGATGCAAAACCAAGAACTAAGACAAAAACAGATTTTAAAAATGTACTTTTCATCGGTTGTTTATTTTTAAATGAATAATATTAGTACAACAATACAACCAACACAAAGTTCTGAATATTAACAGTTATTAATGAATTATTTTATTTTTGTTTAATCTTTAGCATTTATACATAAACACATTTACAGTAAGATTCAAACACTTAACTTCAATAAATCCCTACTTACTTCCATAAAAAAACCGGGCATCAAAAGTAGTTTCATCCTTTGATACCCGGTAAAAAGTTTTAAATCGTCAACAATATTATCGCCCTTGCATTCTTTTGGCGCGATCTTCTGCCTGTTGTTTGCGGAAAGCGTCAAGTTTTACTGCCTGTGCAGGAGTAATTACAGCTTTAATTTTTTTGTCAGTTTCAGCCTGCATTTTGGTTCTCTCTTCACGCATTTTGTCGCGATCCATGTTGCCACCGTCACGCATTTTTGCAAACATCTCAGCTTGTGCTTTCTGAGCTTCAGTGACAATCGGGGTAACTTTGGCAACCTGATCTTTTGATAATCCTAATGCAGTAGTAAGACCATCGATTTCTCTTTGAAGTCTTGCAGTAGGATCGCCACCGCCTGGCTGAGCAAAGCATGAACCCATTGCTATAACAGCAACAAAAACAATCATCAATAATTTTTTCATAATCATAAAATTTTAAATTCGGTTCTTAGACTGCGCCATTTGTCGTAGGTTTAACCGGATTAATAATATTTTATAAAAAAGATACTGACTTATTCCGTCTTACGATCAGGGGTTTAACCGGATGCCATCGGGTCCGATCGTAATAAGCCGTTTCTTGTATAAAGAACCAATGGCTTGTTTAAATGCTTTTTTACTGACACCAAAAACCTGATACACCTTTTCTGCATCACTTTTGTCTGAAACAGCAATAAATCCACGCTCTTTTTTAAGCTGATCCAGAATCATCTGTGCAATCGGATCTACCTTTTCGTAGCCCAGCGGATGAAGGGATAAATCAATCTTGTCATCAGGTCTGATTTTCCGGATGTAACCCTTTATTTTCAAGCCTTTGTCAAGCTGTTCGAAAACCTCATTCTCGTATAGGATGCCCCAATGTTTGTTGTTGATAATTGCCTTATAGCCGAGGTCAGTCTCACTTTCGATGATTAGATCGACCTCCTGTCCCACTTCATATTCTGGTACTGACTTATTCAAAAACTTATTCAGTTTGGCAGAAGCCACAATTCGTCTTGTCTCCTCATCAACATAGATATAGACCAGGTATGAACGCTCCTCAGTCATCGTAACCTTTTGTTCGCGGAAAGGGACGAGTAAATCCTTCATGATTCCCCAGTCGAGAAATGTGCCGATTTTATTGACCGATTTCACCCTGAGCATTGCAAATTCACCCACCTGGGCATAAGGCGTTTCGGTAGTTGCCACGGGCCGGTCTTCCGAATCGAGGTAGAGAAATACATCCACATAATCGCCAACCTGGCAATTTTTGGGAACATACCTGATCGGCATCAATATTTCGCCGTCCTGCTCTCCATCGAGATAAACTCCAAAATCTACCTCCTTAATTACCCTAAGGTTATTGTATTTACCAATATTTGCCACTTCTTTCTATTTTAAGATGTCAAAGGTAGAACAAAAAACTGTTAAAGGAATACGCTCTTTTATTTCAATAAAACAGATTGGTAATTCCAAAAGATTAGTCCGCGAATCATCAGAAAAATAATACTTTTAAAGCGCATTCAAACTAAATATTATTTTACAAATACTTTTAATTATCAATACGATATGCAAATAAAAATCTTTCGAAACTTTATGATGTTGGCGCTAATCATCCTTTTGTGCAGTTGGGGCGATAAAGGACACCAGAAAATAAACAGTTCTGCTCCGCAATTTTTCCCTGCAAAGCTCAATCATTTTAAAGGATGGTCCGAAAAACTGGCTGAACATGGTTCCGATGCCGACAACCGTAAGAAATGGGATAAGACAGAAGGGGTAAAACATTATATTGACATTGATGCTTACCAGGATTTCATGGACAAACACCAGATTAACGAATCGAAAGACCAGGCATTCACCAAATACGGAAAAGAATTCGTCGTTAAAAACGGCACACTTCCATGGGTCACTGATTCAACTTACCATGTGCTTGTCAATGATTTCAAATCGAAAAACTGGTCTAAAGCAGTTCTGACCACTGCCGATCTTGGACATTATGTGGGCGATGGTTATATGCCTTTACACCTCACCTCCAACTATGACGGAAAGATGACGGGACAAACAGGCATTCACAGCCGTTACGAGTCGACCATGATCAACCGTTACATTACCGAGATCACCGTTAAAAAATCGGCCACGAAAAAAATAACCAACGTTAGCCGATATGTTTTTAATTACATCTACAGTAATTACCAGTACAAAGATTCGCTTTTAAACGCCGATAAACTGGCTTACGAAAAGGCTGATCACAAGTATGCGGATGTCTATTACCAGGAGTTGTGGAGGAGTACACAGGGGTTTACCCAAAAAATGATAGCCGGCGCATCAAAATCATTGGCCGAACTGATCAGATCTGCATGGATTGAAGCCGGGAGACCTTATATTCCACGCAATATTGTTGTTGCAGAGACACCTAAGAAATAATTGAAAGAGTCTTTTAAAAGCCGTATAAAAGGCTGAAGGCTAAAGTTAAAAGGCAAAGGTTAAAGTTAAAAGGTTAAAGTGTTGGAGATGATATACCCGTTCAAAATCTACTTGAAGGGTTCCTATTCAACACGCTTTAACCTTTCTACTTTATCCTTTAACCTTTCTAAAATCTGCAACTTTATTCTTTCCGGCTTAAAAATAATCAGGTGAAGTCTTTTTTGCTGTTGCAGCTGCAGTGATAAAGAACTTATCAAAACTGGTTAATAACAGTTCAATAAAATGAGCATGATAAGCGCTGTACAACGAAGCTGTCATTCCTGCATCCTTGGTTCCAAGAATTCCCAATCTGAGTTCTCCGTCACTAACTTCAGGACGTAACCATGCCCTGTTGACCCATTTATCAGGAGTATGAGCAAAATCACCTGAACTATCATAAGTCCAACCTTCGACCTCGTTTGCATCGATCGCTCTCTTTATCTCAATCAATAACCCGTCCGGGTTTTCAGTACTAATAATTAATGCCATGATTATATCTATTTAATTATTTTAAAATTCTCAATTTTTTACGACAGGAAATGGAACTTAAAGTTTGAAGAAATCCAGTTCGCCCATTCGCCTCTTCGCCCTTTCTCCCCATCGCCGTTTCTCCTCTTCGCCCTTAAACCATACTCAAATTGTGGCCCATTAAAATCAGGATGATAATTACCATACCAACAACAATGCGGTAATATCCAAAAGCTTTAAAACCATATTTGGTAAGGAAAGCAATGAAAAACTTAATAGCCGCCATTGCCACTAAAAAGGCAACTACATTACCAATCAGCAAAGCAACTAAATTATCCGATAACATGGAAGCGCTACTTGGATCCATGATTAATTTAAGCAATTTGTAACCAGCTGCAGCTGCCATGGTTGGTACTGCCAAAAAGAATGAAAACTCGGCAGCATTTTTTCTGGTAAGTTTGGTTGTCATACCACCAACAATAGTTGCCATCGAACGCGAAACACCAGGAATCATTGCAATACACTGGTAAAACCCTATTTTCACAGACCGTTTCCAGCCCATTGCCTGATCTCTGTCAGGATGATTGAACCATTTATCGACAAACAACATGAATACGCCACCGACTACAAGCATTACGGCCACAACCATCACATCTTCAAGCAAACTGTCAATCTTATCCTTTAGCAAAAAACCAATTACCAAAGCAGGAATTACAGCAATCAACAACTTCCAGTAGAAGTCCCATGTTTGGAAAAAGCGTTCCCAATACAATACGACTACCGATAAAATGGCGCCAAACTGAATATTCACTGTAAAAGCTTTGAGAAACTCCGTGCTTTCCATTCCCAATACCTTCTGGGCAATAATCATATGTCCTGTCGACGAAACCGGCAAAAACTCGGTCAATCCCTCAACAATAGAAATTACAATATTCTGAAATAAAGTCATCTTACTTAAATATTACTGATACAGTGTCAAAAATTTCAACCGTTGCAAACTTAATAACCTTTTTTCTTTTACAATCCACATCTTGAGAAATCAATGCAGATTATCAAATAAAAAATTAAGGCCGTATTAATTGTGATTACAGGCAGTTTACAGGTTCTTTATCGCATCCACTTTAACAATTACCTTCCGCTTCTTCAATTCATAAAGATCAAGCCTCCTGTCTTTAAGGTTCTTCACACTTCCAAAACTGTGAAGTTCCCGGATTAAGTCCAGGTCAACATCGGAGATTAATATCATCTCGGTATTTGGTGTAGCTTCCGATTTTATTCCCGTTGTGGGGAAAGCAAAATCGCACGGCGTAAATACCATCGACTGTGCATACTGAATATCCATATTGTGTACTTTGGGAAGATTCCCCACACTTCCAGCAATGGCCACGTAACATTCGTTTTCAATAGCTCTTGCCTGTGCACAATAACGAACCCTTGAATAACCATTCTGTGTATCGGTTAAGAAAGGGACAAACAAAATATCCATTCCGTCATCGGACAATAACCTGCAAACTTCGGGGAACTCGACATCATAGCAAATCAGGATGCCGATCTTTCCGCAATCCGTATCATAGGTTTGTATTTTATTACCTCCCGTCATGCCCCATGCTTTTGATTCATCGGGTGTCATGTGTAATTTCTCGTACCGTTCGACAGAACCGTTACGTTTGCATAAATACCCCGCATTGTAAAGCGTATCGCCTACAAGTTCAGGCATACTACCCGTGATGATATTGATATTGTAAGCGATTGAAAGTTTGGAAAACTCCTCAATGATGGGCGCAGTATATTCAGCCAGCTTCCTGATGGCATCTGCCTCACTCAGTTGATTGAATTGAGCCATTAAAGGTGCATTGAAGAATTCAGGAAACAAGGCGAAGTCACTTTTATAGGCACTTAACGTATCGACAAAGTATTCGGCCTGCTGCATCAGTTCACTGATATTTTTGTAAGGACGCATCTGCCATTGCACTAAACCCAGCCGGACAATCTTTTTAATCTCTTTGGCCGATTTGGAGGGCTTCTCGTAATAGATGTTATCCCATTTCAATAAAACGGCATACTCTTTCGAAGCCGCATCTCCCTCGAGGTAACCTTTCAATACCCTGACGGGATAAAAATCATTCGACAACTGGAAGTTAAGGACAGGATCTGAGATCTTCTTTGACTTAACCTTCTCAATATATTCCTTCGGACTCAGTTCAGTCTGGTACTTGTGATAGTTGGGAATACGTCCGCCAAATTCAATCCCTTTTAAATTGAGTTTTTCACAAAGTTCTTTCCTGTAATCGTACAAACGTCGTCCGAGCCGAAGCCCCCTGAATTCCGGTTTAATAAACACATCAATACCATATAACGTATCACCGGCATGGGTATGCGTATCGAATGTATAATTTCCCGTGATCTTTTTGTAAGTATGTTGTTCTTCAAACTTCTCGTGATCAATGATAATGGATAACGCACAACCGGCAATATGCCCGTTGACCTTGATTACGATTTGTCCTTCGGGAAACTTGGTCAGTAAAGTTTGTAATTCGTCCTCTTCCCAGTAAGGATTCGGAATTGCCTGGTAAGCAATGATCATTGCCTGTTTTAATTCCTGGTAATCATCAATCGTTAAAAAGGCAAGTTCAATGTTTCTTATTTTCTTCTTCATGCTATAATCCTTAAATACCTTGTGCAACACATTATTTAAACAGGAAATCAATCATTGAATTTCCCTTGTGTTGGGTCACATCAAAGGTAACACTTTCCTGCCATGGGAAATTTGTTTGTTGGGATGCTATAATAGGGGAACCAGTAAGGGTTTGATAGGTTTGTACAATGTTTTGAATAACAGGTTTTATTTAAATTCGGGTTATTTTGTCTAACCATTCGTCAATTTCTTTGTCTGCCTGTTCGCTTTTTAAAAATTGCCCATTCTTAAATTGCATTTGAGCTTCTTCCACCGCCTTATTCTGTTCATTAGAAAGCTCATACAAACTATTGCCTGTCTCTTCATTAACGATTAAACGGTACATCTCTTCCAACAGCTGGTTATTTTGTGTCTGAGTGATTTTCGCAATCAGCTTATTCTTTAAATCTGTTACTGTCATGACTTCTCGTTTTTACAAATTTACAAAAATTGATTTAAACGCAATATTCCCAAAGTCTCCGGAAAGGAACCAGGTATTGACTGGAACTGTTTCAATAAAATAGTTTGCAGTGAATTTTATTAATAGTTACTTTGAAATAAATAGAAATAACCGGCTGCATCTAATCAATCGCAGCCAACAATTTTAATACGACAATGATACAATTTGATAAAATAACAATCATCGACAAGTGTGGACTCACAGATCCGATACTCGAGAAACTAACCAATCTTTCGGCAAAACCCATTGAAATATACAATGACTTCCCAAAGACGGAGGAAGAAATCATAAAACGGATCGGCAACTCGGATTGCATTTTAGTAAGCTGGCAGACAATTGTTGGCGCAGCGGTAATAAAAGCTTCCAAATCGCTCAAATTTATTGGAATGTGCTGTAGTTTATATGATGAACAATCGGCCAATGTCGACATTACAGCAGCCCGGAAACTCGGA
>JANYLE010000190.1 GCA_025363795.1 Mariniphaga sp.
AATATATTCGGTATGGGGAGTTTTCCCGGTTCCACCAACAGTGATGTTCCCAATAGAAATAATTGGAAGGTCGAACTCGCGCGAAGGCAATATCTTAAGATCAAACAGCTCATTTCTTATGGCTGACACAATTCCGTAGAATAGAGATAATAATTTCAGAAACAGATACTTCACCGTGTAAAATTATATATTAATCAGATATTCAAAGCGATGGCAAGTTACAATAACAATTTGTTAAAAAAAATTGAGGATATAAAAATATCCTCAATGAAAAATATAAATCAAACAGTTAATTGATTACCAAATCATAAGGCATCCTGGTATAAATACCGTTCTTACGTGATTCGCGAGAGAATCTCTCCCATAAATAGTATGAATCTCCCAATTTGGATTGCAATACGCTGTTTTGCACTTTAGTGGAAAAGCTTTTCATAAGCTCTTCGAAGGTATCTTTTTGTTTTGGTAACTCTTTAATCCGGTAATGAGCAACACCTGCTTTTGATGCAGCCAACTTGATTGCATCACTCAAACCACCCATTTCGTCAACCAATCCGTTTGATTTCCCGCTTACCCCGCTCCACACGCGTCCTTGTCCGATAGAATCGATAGCGGTTGTCGTTTTTTTACGCCCCACAGCCACATGAGAGATAAAGGTCTCATAGGTTGATTCGACGTAGTTCTGCATCAGGTTCATCTCAAATGGCGTCATTTTGCGTGTCATCGAAGGCATATCGGAGTGATCGTTAGTCGAAACATTGTCGAATGTGATTCCGATTTTATCCGAAAGTAAACCGCTTAGATTTGGAATTGTACCAAATACGCCAATTGATCCGGTAATGGTTGTTGGATTCGCCAAAATAGCATCGGCTCCGCAGGCGATGTAATATCCTCCGGAGGCTGCATAATCCCCCATCGACACAACAACAGGTTTTGTTTTTTGAGCAAGAATTACCTCCCGCCAGATAACTTCAGAACCATAAGCCGATCCACCAGGTGAATTTACCCGAATAACAATTGCCTTTACTGCAGTATCCGTGCGCGCTTCGCGTATACCCTTCGAAACTTCTTTTGAATCAATCTGATAAGCTCCATCTGTTCCGCCATCAATTTCACCTTCAGCATAAACGATTGCGATTCTGTCTTTCGCCAATGCGTTAGCATCAATTGTTTTTGCAACTTTATCATATTCGCTGACAGAAACGACGGGTATCTCATCATTGACGCCAAGGCCGACCAGCTTTCTGAAATCTGCCAAAACCTGATCTTTGTATTTCAGATTGTCGAAGAATTTATATTTCAACGCAATATCCGGTTTTTGATAGGTCATCACCTGATTGGCATAAGCATTCAGGCTATCTACAGGTATTGACCTACGCTCTGAAATACCTTTCAGTAAATGATTCCAGATACTATTCAGGTAAACACTGGTTTGTTCACGACTGGCATCGCTCATTTTATCAAGCAAATAAGGTTCGACTGCTGATTTAAACTTGTTGTTTCTTCCACGCACGACCTGCATTTCGATTCCAAATTTATCAAGGGCCTTTTTAAAGAATGTATGTTCTGCATTTAATCCGCGAAAATCAAACATCCCCATTGGATTCAACATCAGGCTATCTGAAACTGTAGCCAAATAATAGGCCTTTTGAGAAATCATATCAGAATAGGTGTAGATAAACTTGCCCGAAGTTTTGAAGTCGATCAACGCGTTCCGAATCTCTTCAACAGTAGCATAACCTGCATTTATATCAGACAGTTCCAGATAAATTCCCTTAATCCGGTTGTCCGTTTTTGCTTTTTCGATACAACTAAAAATCTGGTTTAGTCCAGTTGTCGCCGATGTTTTTATACCTGGAAGTTCGATGTCTTCGAAAGGATTGTTAGACTTACGCTCAACAATCCGACCATCGAGTTTAAGTAAAAGTAAGGTTTGCCCTTTGATCGTAACTGCCTGATCATTAAACGAAGTGACAGCAGAAATCACTCCAACCAGAATAACAACCAGTAGAATTGATGCAACAACAATGGCAAGAAGTGAAGCCAAAAAAGCCTTCCAGAAAATTTTCATATAAGAGATCTATTTGAAATGAAGAAACAATTTAATTGTTTTGAAATATATGTATTATTGTCAAAATAATCGATACAAATTTAGAAAT
>JANYLE010000216.1 GCA_025363795.1 Mariniphaga sp.
CAAATCGATTGTTGCAAACTCGGTTTTTGGAAACTGTTTATCCCAGAATGCATACGGGATTTGAATATGCCATTTCCATGTGATCTGATTCGAATAAGCCTTCTTCAAAAATGCAGGAACTGTTTTGGCAATATCAACCCATCCGGCAAGGTATGCAGCCCACCATATTGCAGAACTGTAGTATTCACCATTACCCCATGAATCACGAATCACATAGATGAATGATTTGCCGGCAGTTTTATTACCCCATCTGCGACGTTGCAGATCAGCAAACGGATCATATTCGTCGAGTACATCCAACACCTGGCAATCACCTTCGCTTGGTGTATCGGGCCATTTACCGGAAACAATACACTTTTCAATAACGCCGTTTATATTTGCAAAACTTAACCGGCAGTACTTTGCGTTGATCGTGTTGATTCCAACAATTTGACTGCCATCGGCATTCATCATGATCTGTACAAAAGCACAACCAAACTTCAGGTAATCGCGCAATGCTTTGGCCATATACCTGCGCACGAGACGTGAGTTTGCAAAGGCAACCAATGTTTTATCCTTCACACGTTCAAGTACCTCGTTCCCTGATTCATCGAAATCCTTCACCTTACAGGCAAATATCCCCTGACCTAATGTGAAGTTACGTGTGAACTTTAACCCGGTATTGAGTACCCCAACGCTGTTAATAATTCCATCGGCAATAGTTGGGAAATCATTGTTTGGTCCCCAGGCCGATACCTTGATATTGCCAACGTTCAGATAATCCTCCAGTGGATTCTTTGGCTGTGAAGTATTTTTGGGTTTATCGGCAGGAACACCTGTGGTGCTTGCCTGGTAGCTTTTGCCGTAAGCGATTAACGGAACACCCTCTTTGTTGAATAGTATATCTGACATTACATCTTGATTTTTTTACCGTTCCACTCAATAATTCCGTCAATGTGTACAGGGGTTACATGACCAATAGCTTCGTTATTAGTGTCAACCGACAATACCCCGCGCATCCGATTTTCTTTCATATTGAACCGAAGTCCGGCAGCAACAGCACGCGGAATAAAGATGAGTTCTCCCTTTTTATTCACAAACTTGATCGAGAATGTGACCTGCTTACCGCTTGGAGTCTCCTTGATCTCGTATTCCTTAAGTGCCAGGTTGCGACGGATGGTTTTAATTTCTGCCATATTGTTCTTTTTGAGTAAAGATATATGGCATGATGGGGGCTGGAAAGGACAAAAAAATCCCGGTGGTTAACCGGGATTCTTATCAATTATTTTTAATTTTTTCGTCTCCAACTATATTCTCGTCTTCCCACTTGAGGTAATCATTATACCATTTTTCACATTTTTCAAATATAGTTGGCAAATTATCATCTTCTTCCATTGTGAAATGCAGTGCAAATAAATGATTTTCTGTAAATCCTTTACAATTTTTATACTTAAATTCATGAATTGATGTATTAAAATTACTTGTAAAAACATCATCTATTGCCACCACCTCCAGAACCGTGCAACTCCTAACATGCATCAAAACTGTTCGGCTTTCAAGTGCATCACCAAAGTGTGAATGTCCATCCAAAAAAACGAACTCAGGCAATGTGTAATTAATCATTTTCATCTCTCACCTCCTCAAATTTAACCTTCAATCCGATAGCCGAAGCGATTGAAATAATATTTTTTAGAGTGGGGGTGAATTTTAATCCAAACATCCTGCTGATATTCGACTGGATTAATCCTGTTCGTTCTGAGATCATCTCCTGTGTAACCCCTTTCTCTCTGGCCGCCTGACGCAATTCTGTGACGACGGATTCCCATTTCTGTTTTTCTTTCATTCCCATGATGTTGAAAATTCTTTGTTTTTAAATAGTTCGGCTAATCCTGATAGTTGTTTAAGGCGTAATATTTCATCAGCATCCATACCTATATGTTTCATAATCCATGCATCACTCATGCCTGCCTTAGTCAATTCACTGACGATATTTACCATCAGATCGACATCGTGACTTCCACGGGCTCGGTTATGACGGATGGTGGAAGCCATTCGGTTTGACAAATCTTTCTCAATCACTACAACCGGAAGCATTCCATGTTCCCTGTCAAAAATCCGCTTGCTAGTCTTCATGATTGTATATCGGTGAAAACCATCGACAATTTCGTAAATATCTTCATCCGGAAGATAATAACAAACTATTGGCATCGTATAGCCATCTTCCCAAATTGATATTTCAAGCAATTTCATTTCGGGTGGCGCCACAGAATTCGGATTGTAACTATTCGCCCGGATCTTATCAATAGGGATAGCTTTCACATTATAAACAGGGGATTTCATAATAGTGCTTTATATTTTTCCATGATATTCTTTCTTCTTGCCATCTCGTTTTTATTTAGAGTAAAGCCCATATACTTACATAGGTGATCGTTCTTCATTATACAAATACACATTCGCTTAAAGGTTGGAATCTCTTTTGCTTCCG
>JANYLE010000298.1 GCA_025363795.1 Mariniphaga sp.
GGGAATTGGCGGCTTAACTTATGGTTTGGGCGTTCGTTACCTGGGAATGTCTCTTGGAAATTCGGTTATTCTTGGGTTTTGTTCTGCTTTTGGAGCATTGGTTCCTGCTATTTACTATGCTATCGTTCCAACTGTAGGAAAGATTTCAATTATCCATATGATTTCCAATCCCGGTGGACAACTTGTTCTCCTTGGGGTAGCGCTCTGTCTGACAGGTATTGCCATATCAGGGAAAGCTGGTATGATGAAGGAAAAAGAGATTTCAGCGGAGGCCAGTCAGGCAAGTGTTGAGGAGTTTAGTTTGGTAAAAGGATTGATCATTGCCGTTATTTCCGGTATCCTTAGTGCCTTTTTTAATTACGGTATCGAATCGGGGAAACCAATGGCCCTTGTAGCTAATGAGGCCTGGAAAGCAATCAATCCGAATCAGGGAGAATTTCTTTTTCAGAACAATGTCACTTATATCATTCTACTTTGGGGTGGTTTAACGACCAACCTGATCTGGTGTGTGATTTTAAATTTCAGAAATAAAACGTTTGGTGATTACACAAATAAAAAGACACCATTATTGAATAACTACTTCTTTGCTGCCCTTGCAGGTACAGTATGGTTTATGCAATTCTTCTTTTACGGTATGGGTGAGAGTAAACTTGGTAATGGTGCAAGCTCCTGGATCCTTCATATGTCAACCATTATCCTGACAGCAAATATGTGGGGTTTATACAACAAAGAATGGAAGGGCGTCTCTAAAAAGACCTTTAAGACATTCGTAATCGGGATATCAGTAATTCTGTTATCGGTTGCCATAGTTGGTATTGGAAATTCATTATAAAATAGTCGCAATGAAGAGATTTGCATTTAAGATGAAGCTTAAACCCGGATGTAAAACGGAGTATCGGAAAAGGCACGATGAAATCTGGCCTGAACTGGCTGAACTGATTCGTTCAACAGGTGTTTGTGATTATTCAATCTTTTTGGATGAGGAGACCAATACCCTTTTTGCAGTTCAGAAACAGGTTGGCGAAGCATCGTCCCAGGATTTGGGAAGTAATCCGGTTGTTCAGAAATGGTGGGCTTATATGGCTGATATCATGGAAACAAATGATGACAAATCGCCGGTAACGGTTCCGCTTGAAGAGGTATTTTATTTGAAATGAATTTTAGGTGTTAGGCTTTAGATATTTGGGAATTAGGCTTTGGTTATTTAGACTTTAGGTGTTTAGGTGATAGGTGATAAGGCGTTGGGTTATTAGATAATTGAGAATTTGCCGGTTGCTTTTAAAACGAAATAAGATTAAATTGAAAATATCATGAAAAAAGAATTTGTAACGCGTGCTTACGAGCTTGCAAAAGAGCAATATGCTGCCCTTGGTGTCAATACTGACGAGGCAATTGCCAAAATGAAAGATGTTAAGATCAGTCTTCATTGCTGGCAGACCGATGACGTTGGCGGATTCGAAAAACCTGACGCTACATTGGGAGGCGGAGGTATCCAATGTACGGGTAATTACCCCGGTAAATCGCGTTCAATTGCCGAGATGAAAGCTGATCTTGAGCAGGCGATGTCGTTATTGCCCGGAAAACAAAGGCTCAATCTTCATGCGATTTATGGTGATTTTGGCGGGCAAACTGTAGATCGTGACCAGATCGAAGTAAAGCACTTCCAGACCTGGATCGATTGGGCAAAGAAACATGGTATTGGTCTGGACTTTAATCCAACTTGTTTCTCGCACCCTAAATCTGATGATGGTTTTACCTTATCAAGCAAGGATGAATCTATTCGTAAATTCTGGGTCGATCATGTGAAACGGTGCAGGGTTATTGCTGCCGAAATGGGAAAACAACTCGGCACGCCATGTGTCAACAACATCTGGATACCTGATGGATCAAAAGATATGCCAGTTGATCGTGGTGGTCATCGTGCTATTTTGAAGAAATCACTGGATGAGATTTTCGAAATTACTTATCCGAAAGCATACCTTAAAGATGCAGTTGAATGTAAACTGTTTGGTATTGGTTCTGAGGCAATGGTAGTAGGTTCGCATGAGTTCTACATGGGTTATGCGATGAAAAACAATAAATTATTATGCCTTGATAATGGCCATTTCCATCCTACAGAACAGATAGGTGACAAAATATCTTCCTGTCTGCTTTACGTTGACGAACTTTTGTTGCACGTCACACGTGGGGTAAGGTGGGATAGTGATCATGTGGTGACTTTCAACGACGAAATTATGCTGATTGCGCAGGAGGTGATCCGTTGCAATGCCTTGGATCGTGTGAATGTAGGCCTTGACTATTTTGATGGCAGTCTGAACAGGATTGGCGCTTACGTGGTGGGAACAAGAGCCGCCCAGCAGGCTTTCTTATTCGCATTGTTGGAGCCTACAGGATTGATCCGCAAGTTTGAAGAGGCCGGGAAGAATTTTGAAAGACTGGCTTACCTCGAAAGTATGAAAACAATGCTGTTTGGCGCTGTCTATGATAAATATTGCCTCGATAATAATGTCCCGGTAGGGATCGATTATATTGCCGTGATACAAAAATATGAAGCTGAAGTTTTAAGTAAAAGATAGTTTTCTGAGATTAGTACGTGTGATTAAAAGTCCGGTGTTTCATTTTGAGCACCGGGCTTTTTAGTTTGTTCGTTTACTTTAAAGTTGAATTCATATTCGGTAAAAGCAACTCAAAGGTTGAATGATTAAACTTTTTTAGGTACTCAATACCATTGTTTTATACAACTATATTCCTGTAAATTAAAACTCGCATTTTTATACATCCCGAAATATGGTAACTTTATCTGAAATTTCAGGGTGTAATAATGACAGAATTTATCAGCAACGATCAATTGCAGTTGGCATTTGATTTTGTACAATATACAGGCAAAAATATTTTTCTGACCGGGAAAGCCGGAACCGGGAAAACAACCTTTCTTCACCAGTTAAAGAAAAATTCACCCAAAAGAATGGTGGTTGTCGCCCCTACAGGTGTAGCTGCAATCAATGCCGGTGGTGTTACAATTCACTCTTTTTTTCAAATGCCTTTTGGTCCTTTTCTTCCACCAGAGGTTTCTGGAAATGGTGAAGCTTCAATGTCAGGTAGCAACCCTACCGGGAACTTTCAGAAGTTTAACCGGGAGAAAATAGCCATCCTTAAAAGTCTTGATTTATTGGTGATCGACGAAATAAGTATGGTCAGGGCCGATCTGCTTGACGGTATTGACAGTGTACTTCGCCGTTATAAGGATAAATACCAGCCTTTTGGAGGTGTACAGTTGCTGATGATCGGCGATTTGCAGCAGTTGGCTCCTGTAATCAAGGAAGATGAATGGAACCTGCTCAAACCCTATTATGATACCGTCTTTTTCTTCAGCAGTATGGCGCTCCGGAAAACAGACTATGTCAGTATTGAACTTACCCATATTTTCCGCCAGCGTGATGAGATCTTTATCAGACTGCTGAACCGTGTCAGGGATAATAATATGGATCAGCAAACACTCGATGAATTAAATAAACGATACCTACCCGGTTTTACGAGCAATGATGGCGACGGTTATATAACGCTGACCACTCATAATCACCAGGCACATGACCTGAACGAAACTAAACTCATCAAATTATCAGCCAAAGTCCACAAATTTGAAGCTACGGTGACGGGTGAGTTTCCTGAGTTTTCTTATCCGACCGATTCTGTCCTGAGTATTAAGGAAGGGGCCCAGGTGATGTTTGTCAAGAACGATATTTCACGCGACAAGCTTTACTATAATGGGAAAATTGGTACGGTGGTGAATATTGGTGATGATACAATCAGGGTAAAATGTATCGGTGATGAAGAGGAGATCGTCGTAGGTGCAGTCGAATGGCAGAATACGAAATATTCCATTGATGAAGTGACGAAGGAGATTAAAGAAACGATAATTGGTACTTTCAGTCAGGTACCGCTAAAGCTCGCATGGGCAATTACGATTCACAAAAGTCAGGGTTTAACCTTTGAAAAGGCAATCATTGATGCGCGGGCGGCCTTTGCACACGGACAGGTTTACGTTGCACTGAGCCGTTGCAAGACTTTGGAAGGTTTGGTGTTGAGTACACCCATCTCGAACCAGTGTATCAAGAGTGATGCGAAAGTTTCGGTCTTCAGCCGTGAAATGGAACAGAATCAACCGGGAATTGAGCTTCTCGAAGAATCAAAATATACTTTTCAGCAGAAACTATTGTTCGAATTGTTCGATATTCAACCTATCAACAGGCGACTCAATTACGCTCTGAAACTGATTGATGAGAATCATGAAAGTCTTCCACCCGCTTTGCGAGCCGTTTTTGGGATGATGAGTACCGAAGTGAGACGCGATTTGATGGATGTTTCGGATAAGTTCAGGGGTCAGGTGCAGCAATTGATTGCCAAACAGAAAAATATCGAAGAGAACCTCCCTTTGCAGGAAAGGATTCAGAAGGCATGCAGCTATTTTTCTGAGAAGATCGGGTTGATCCTCGTCGATATCCTCAAAGGAGTTGAGATTGAAACCGATAATAAAGCAACGCGTAAATCGTTGAATGATGCAGTCGAAAAATTGGGTGATGATGTATCGTTGAAACATGCGTGTCTTAAAGGTTGTATTGATGGATTCACCGTGAAACGTTACATGGAAATCCGCGCAAAGGCGGCTATTGAACCTTCGGAGCTGAAGCAGAAGAGCAAAACCGCTGCTTTTTATCCTGATATTCATATGGAGCACCCCAATCTTTACAAGTTGTTAAGAGCATGGCGAAATAACAAAGCTGCTGAGCTGAATGTGGATGCTTACATGGTCTTGCCCCAAAAATTATTGCTCGAACTCACGACTAAAATGCCCATTTCATTCGCTGATCTCAAAAAAATCAAAGGTGTAGGGGCAAAAAAGGCTGCCCAGTTCGGTAAGGAGATCGTGAATATTATCATGGGTTATAAAGTGGGTGAGCATATGGAGGTTCAGGATCTGGAGGATGAACCTGAGCCTGAAGTAAAACCTAAACTTCCCAAGATCGATACCAAACTGATCTCTTATGGGATGTTTAAAAGCGGCAAATCCATTGTTGATGTGGCGAAAGAGCGACAGATGACCTTCTCAACCATCGAAACTCACCTGGCTCATTTTGTTGAAACGGGCGAATTGGATATTGAAAGGTTGATTGACCCCGATAAACTGGCTGTTATCTCCGCGTGGTTTATCAAAAACAACACCTCTAATCTGAATCCGGCAAAAGCAGAACTCGGGGAGGATTACAGTTATTCCGAATTGAGGTTGGTTTTAAAGCATTTGCAGTTTAAGCGTTTACTGTCCATTTAATAGTTGGTCATCCTGCTTTTGGTAACTTTATTATTGTTGATTGACACCTGCTGATTATCCTTTGATCTAATCATTATAATAATTGATTTTCCTGGTTTTTACATTTTGTTAGAGAGTGGTAAATAAATATCTTTATCGGCTCTATTAACCAATGTATGAAAATGACGCAAAGAATTCTAACTCCATTCATTATCTGTTTGTTATTACTCTCATGTTCTTCCGGCAAGAAAGCGCTCGAACGCGGGGATTATTACAATGCTACTTTACAGGCTGTAAACCGGCTCAGAAGTAATCCCAACTCCACCAAAGC
>JANYLE010000300.1 GCA_025363795.1 Mariniphaga sp.
TGTTTGGTCATTAAAGGGACGAAAATCCTTTTATTGGTTTCGTTGTAGATACGTTTACGGATTTGAGGAGAGACGGCATCGAGTTTGTCGCCCAGAAAATAGTCAACCCACGCCAGGAAAGTGGCGGTTTCGGCAGAAAACAATTCTACAAAAGGTTGTGATACATCCATAAGACCTGAAAGTTCTTTTGTCTTTGGAAGATGAGCCGGAACTCCCCAGAATGATTCCTCGCAAATCGACCATACACCATCAATGATCTGATCGACAAAACGCCCTTTGTTTTCGTAGATCTCAGCCAGCAATAAGGTGCCCAGCACTCCCCGCTTCTCAAAACTAATTTTCTGGTATTCATCGCGGTCACCGGTACGTTCAATGAGCAACGATTTGGTCGCTGGAATGCCTGGCCATGCGTAATTCAGGTAGGTTTCCGCCTTTTTGACGTAGGCTTTCATCATTTCGGGATCGGCTTTTGCCCATCCAGCCCGATCGGTAATCTTTGGGAAAGGGACCCATTTATCCTGGTCAATCAGAATCTTTGCAAGTTCTTCCTTCGAAAATTTTCCGCTAAGAAGATTCTGTGATTTGCCTGTAAAACCACAAATCAATATTAAACAGGTAATTAATAAAATTGATTTTTTCATTTTAGTTCAAGATTAAGTCTTTTATTTAAAGATCACTTCTCCGTCAACTACTGCAGGCACCTCAAAAATGAGTTGTTTGCCGGAACGGATGGTTTTTATTTGACTAATTTCATTTCTGATTTTCAAAGAAAGTTTTTTAATCCCAGCTGAAGGAATTCCTACTTCAATGGACTGATTGGATGTAATTTTCAATGATTTAATATTGATCGTCATGCTGGCAGCGCCTTTCGGTGTCTTCGATTTCAGGGAGTACCCGGAATGAGCGATCTGGTTCCCTTCCCCAAGATACAACGAAAATAGTTGTTGATTTTTAAATCCGGCAACTCCGTAAAAACCACTAAATTCCCACTTTTCACCATTATAATTTGAAGCATCATCAACTGACTGAAAAATAAGCTGATGTGATGAGTCCTTATTAAATACAGTCAAAGCTGTAAATTTTGCACCATCATTTCGCTTCTCAATCGATATACTTTCAACACTGTTCCCTTTTTCTCCCTTATAAGATTCAAGCACAGTGACAAATGGATTGGTCTTTGCTTCAGCTTCCGTTCGAATTGTAAAAACGGGAAGCGGCTTGCCATTATATACCTTACCGGCAGTTTTTGTTTTAAGCGATTTGGCGCGGTAATAAGTTCGCCCTTCAGCGCCCGGAACCAAAACCTGCATAAAGAGATCGTTCGATTGTTCATCCTTAATTGAGAACAGGGCAATCAGGTTGCCGTTATAGCCTCCCAGTTTCTCAACATCAGTGAAAAAACGGAATCCGGGATAGTCCTTTCCGGTAACAGGATATTCGGTTGGTGTAGTTTTTAATTCTATTCTTTTGCTGTTCATAAATGTTACCTGATCGCCGATATTGTGATAGACGTAATCATTGCTAATTGGATTATCTGATCTGTAGATATCAACATAGTAACCGGTTGTATCAGAGGTTCTGACAATCGCCAGCGTACGCGACTGGTTCGTATTGGTCGATTTATCGAGGTAATGTGTATCGGTAAATGAATAGTCGGGAGATGCCGCTTTCTGATCAGGCATAGGCTCCATCGCAGCCAATTCAATCTGTCCGATATTTTTAGCCCCTGCCGATCCGCTGAAAGGGACAGAACTTGATGATCCGGCTGCAACCACAGTGTTATGGGCAGCCCACTGACTATAATAATTGCGGTGCAGCGGATGTTCGTAGTTGGGGCCCGTTCCTGCATCAATTCCCATCACCTCGCCCAATCCGTAAAGTTCCATGGCCATTCCATTGCAATGGTTGTGATTATAGGTCGCACCTTGTACTCCGACCATTAAGCCGGTTTGCAGGTCTGTCCCATTGCGTTGTAAAAAATAGCGGGCAAACTCAAGTGTGCCGGTTCGTGGCCACTGATATGTCATTTTCGCCTCAGGTATGTCGGGCAGAAAACACAGTAAACCCAGAAAGCCAGATTTATCACGCTGATAGATACCTCCGTCAATCAATTTTTTCATCGATGCAAGCATCTCAGGCAATTCCGGCTGATTGTATTTTACTGCTCCAACCAAGCCGATTTCGAGCGATTCGGCACTTTGTGAGGCCCGGCCAGTGTCACCAAAACCACCAACTGTAAGATTGGGAAACGAATACTTAATCATGGCATACGATGCATTGAATAAAGCTGGAAACTGCCTGAATACATCATGTCCGTTTTTTTCAAGTGCCAGCGATGATAACAATAGATTGCCTACCGGATAGTTATGATATCCTCCTGGTTCTTTCCAGTGACCATCCGGCGTCAGCCATTTTTCGACAGTCGAAGGCAAAGCAAGCTGTCCACAGCCGCCGTTTATTGTATCTTTTTTAAGAATAAACTGAAGGTAATAATCCTGTTTCTGCTGATTTTCGAGGCTCAGTGCCGCAAAAACCATTGTCGAGCTTTCGGCTGCATACCAGTTGTTGTTCCAGAAACCGCGGAAAGCAAGCGTTGATGCAAATTTTTCGAATACAGTTTCGTACCAGTGAAGGTCATACCCCTTTTGTTTCATAAAAGGTTTTACAAAATCGTAGGCAAGTATGATGGGACGGTGACTTTGATCTCCAAGCGTCTGCATATCAAGCAATCCTGTTCGGCATGGGCCTACGATGGGTTCCTGATAATAAACCCCTTTGGCCCACTGATCCAGCAGATCGGCGGCAAATTTTGCATACTTTTCATCACCGTTCAGCCAGTATAAAATGGCGGCATCGAGCGCCAGATTATTGATTTCACCATTGATAATTGTAATATATTCCGAAGGATTAATCCATTCTTTTTGTCCCGTATCCGGATTTAATAACTGCATGACACGCGAAGTGTCGTTTGGAACCAGCTCTTCGATGGTCGGTTTGCGGTATGAAGTTCCCTTGTCGGTGATCGGAGTCCTTAGATAAGTAGATACCCGCACCGTCGGAACAGGTGCATCACCTGCCCATTTGATCAGTTTCGAACCCGATTCGTCGGAATAAACTGTGGTATACCTTTTACCCGGAACACGGTTCATCAAATAACGGCTGAGTATCCAGTCGGGATTGGTCGTATGACGTTCCACGTAAGGATTGACCTCATTTTGGATTTCCTCAAAAATAGATTTTGCCCAAACCTGTTGTTTGACTTTTTCGAGAACCGATTGTTTATCGCCGGCATTTACCAGAATATGCGGATTTTGTGCAGTTGCCGTCCTGACGGTAACCCCCAGTGAAATAACAACAAGAGTGATTAGTAGTTTGCTCATTTATTTAGTTTTCAGTTTTTATCGATTGCTTTAATTTGACAGGTTGACACCAGGAATTCCTGCCATCATAGACACCATTCATAAGGCAGGTTATCTCGCCATTCTCAATTAATAATTGCGGCCTTTCTCTTCTTATACATTTTAAAACGGAATTGTCCGTTAACAGAATATCATGGTCATAGACGACCACCGGATTATATTTCTTCCAGCCTTTTACACCGTCTTCAGAATACCGGTGAATTCCCCATCTTTCATGACCACATACTCCCCCAACATTATCTTCGCAAATAATGTGAAACTGATGATTTGCTTTAAAAGCATAGAAATCTTCCAGCTTACAATCTGGCCATATGTCATCATTTTTTATTTCATAGGGTCCTTTGTAAAAATCAGCTTCAGCAAGGTGGACTCTTAAATTCGCATCACGATAGAATAGCTTTACTTTCGATCCATCCAAAAGTATGGCCGGATTATTTGATTCTGAATTGATCAGTGGTTTATCAGAACGATGCCAGGGTCCGGAAATTGATTTTGATGAGGCATACCCAATTCGCCGCAGCAAAGCTTTTGATTTATCAGATGATGTAGTGAAATCACTTCCAATATAAAACAACACGAACTCATTATCAATTTTGTGAATAGTAGGGTTATGAGCCATATTTGAATCCCAGAAGGAACTATCTCTTTCTCCGATTACAACCTCCTTAAATAAAAAGGGACCTAAAGGTGATTTTGATGTTGCCCTCACGATTTCTGAATTTTGACGATAACCTTCAGGAAACGGGCCAGTCTTTTTCCAACGTGAAGCAAACAAATGGTAGGTCGAATCAACTTTTATCATTGACCCTCCCCAAATCCAATAGCCCTCCATTTTGAATCCACTATTTTTGGGCACCTTATCAAAGCCAAAAGCAATACTCTGACCCATTCCCGTCCTGGAAATGATTAATACTAAAAATACAGCAAGCAACTTCACTCGTATCATTTGTCGATGATTTGTTTTCTGTACTCAACTAATTATTCACCATTGCGACAGAGGTTTGACTACCGGAACGAAATTATTATCAACATCCGGCCATTGCGGGATAAGCAATATTGAAATCGTCACATTTCCGATCGGTTCAGTAGTTCTGGCCATCAAACGGCTGACGCCGATATTTTCGCTTTGTGGTTTTGCCTGTTGTGCTGATTCGGATGTAAAAACGGCATTTGCGGGAGACAAGATTCTGGCAATCAGCTTTTGTCCTCCAATAATCAGTTGAGCCTGTTTAGGATTAATCAGCTGAATGGTGGCGTCGGTGGTCATCCCCCAGGCAATTTCGCCGGGTTTGGTTAAGACAAATTCGTCCTGAATAAGGATTGACTTACGTCCGCCAACCACTTTTAATCCGCGGAGGGCAGAACTTGCATAATCTTTATAAGCTTCGGTAAAATCGATCACGGAACAGGGCTCAGAAACACCTTCTTTATGATTAATAAATTTCGATGTTGCATCTTCACGCTGACTTTTGCCACTTAGCATGGGTACATTATGACTTAATGAGTTGAGCCGGTAGTAAGTATAGCGCAGGCTCCCGAAATAATCGGGCAGGTTATAGTCATCTGACCCAAGATCGCGTGCCCAACGGACACCTAAGGCATCTATTTCAAAATTCCCCAGATCAAGATGGGCATGGTTTACCTTGTTATAGCCGGCCTTGATGCCAACCCACAAACCAATTGGATCACTCCATGAACTTCGTGAGAAATAAAGCGCCACTTCTCCGTCGAAAAACTTGTCCAGATCTCTGACTGCTGCAGAATTCGCGTAAGGCCGGAACCAGATTACATCATAAACATTAGCCGTCCTTGTTGCAAGTTGTTCATTCACAAAATCGGAAAAGTGATTGTTATTATAGACATTCGCCAGCCACATAGCAGGATGAGGAGCACCCAATTTTGATTTTTCGCCCGCATCTGCATAGTTTAGCATGTAACCGGTTGGTCCTGCTGAATAGATTGGAAAATAACCGGTAAGGCTCATTCCCGGAGTTTGGGTTAACCCGAAATCCTTGCCAAGTGCACTTTGCAGGGCAGCAATACCATAGGCAGTATAATCAGTTGCATAACCCCAATATCCCGGACCTTCACCCCAGACCCCGTCGGGGCCATAACTTTTTAAGGCATAAGGTAAATATTCAATCGCCTTTGGAATGATGGTCAGTCCAATTTCGGGATCGGTTTCAGCAACAGCCAACGCTCCGATTACCAGTCCGGAATTGCATACCTGGTTCCAATTGTGGTCGACTTTTATCCACCAGGCATTTGCAGCATATGCCTTTTTACCTTCATTCAAACCCAGTTTGATGAGTCCTGTCCTGATCTGGTTCCGGGTTAGCTGATCCATTTTGTTGTAAAGCCAGTCGTAACCGATTGCAACGGCGTGTGTCATTTCTGCCACATCCAGGAAATGGGAAGGATTCCAGTCATCAAATGCACAAACAATGCGCAAATTTGAAATTGCTGAACTCAGGTATTTTTCATTGCCTGTCCAACGGTATGCAAATGCCAGGTTGTAGACGCGTGATAAACATTCACGGCTTTTATCCAACAACCGTGGCCCTATCAATACATGCTGGATCGGAGATTTGAAAATATCTTTATCCGCCTGACTCACTACATCGGACACATATTTCTGAAGTCTGGAATCCGAAATACTCAAAGTTTTTAACTCCTGAAGCCGGGAATCGGTAAGGAGTAATCGCGGATGCTCCAATTTCAAAGTACTAAGTATCCCTGTCAGTGTGGGCGGTTCCACAGGTGTAACATCTTCAGTCGGATTTTTTTTGCAGCCTGAAAGTGTAACCCCGTTAAACAGGAAAAAAGTCAGGAAACAACAGGTTAAAAATTTCTTCATTTCGTTTAAATTTTGATTTGCAATTTTCACTCAGAAGATTGCTTACCATTTTGCCAGTGACTTCTCAAATTGAATTTTTTGATTACCTGCCGAGCCTGGAATGAGCAAAACCTGAATGGCTTGCTTCTGGTTTGGTTTCAATTGTATCTCAAAACCTACGAGCGTTTTTCCCGGATTTGGAGCATCGTAACTGGTAGTCGGTTCTGTAGACCAGGTTTCCATTTTAATTTCAGAAGGGGAATTGACCATTAAAACCAAAGTATGACCTTCTTTACTTAGGGTAATTTTATTTCTGCCCAGTACCGGGGTTGCCGAAGTCATCATTGTCCAGCGGATTGTTGTTGGTTTGTTCGTGGCCATCAATTCATCCCTGATCACAACGTATTTCTGGTCCACGATGGCTACGCCGCGTTTCACTTCAGAAAGCTGATTTTCGTAAACAGTTGACAAATCAGAAATAGCATACATAAAATCGGGTTTGTCTGAAAACTGATCAATTTTTGCATAGCCTTTAACCTGCTGAAGCTGATCATTTACAGTAAGCGTATTGTGCGACTTATTGATTAACCTGAAAATACTCCATCGCTGTGCATCCTGCGTACGTCCAAAAACCTCGATACCTTTCGACTCCAATGATTCATAATCCTGCATTCCAAAATCGGAAGCCCACCTCGAACCGTCCGCTTCCATCACAAAGGATCCAATATCCATGTGACCATGATTGACAGATGCTGAACCAGCTTTGAAACCAAGATAAATTGCATTCCGATCGGCCCATGAGGTACGCATCAGGCAAACAGGATTGGCCCCCTCACCTTTCCATGCTTTTATTTTAGGTTCTGTCACTTTATCGAGCGGAAGATCTTTTCCCCAGATCATCACCGCAGGAAGGAGTCTGTCACCCGTAAATTTGGTGAAGTCGTCTTTCTGTAAATATGATTTCTCAACCCATAACTGAGAGGGATCGTTATTGCGTTGCGCGAGCCAAAACATAGCCGGACTAAGATTGCCTCCTGTCCCACTGTCACCCCAGTTGTAACATAAGCCAGTAACCCCAGTCATATTCTGAAGGAATTCTGCGGTTTGCAAAAACCCGGGCGTTTTGTTTAATCCAAAATCGGATGAGAAAACTTTTTCGATGGCACTCAAAAACATCACATTGAATGAAGTTCCATATCCCCAGTAACCATAACCCTCGGGATAAGCTCCGTCAGGTTTGTATTCACCCATGGGCAGCGTGATAGATTCAATTGCCCGGTCGATTATGTTTTTAGAAAGTTCAGGAAAATCCTCCGCCACAGCCAATGCACCATAAGTCATCCCTGCGTTGCAAACCTGGTTCCAGTTAGTAACCGCTTTTAACCAACTGTTGTATTTTGCATCGAGTGAAGGATTTAAACCTTTGCTGACAATTGCTTCGCGGATGATTTTTTTTGATTCATCTGAAAGTTTAGGGTAGAGCCAGTCATAACCAATTGAAACAGCCATCGTCATTTCGGCTACGTCCAGAAAATGGGTGGGATTCCAGTCGCTGAACCCCGATATTGCAAGTAATTCCTTTTCACATCGTCCGAAATATTTCTCCTGACCCGTTAATCGCCATGCATAAGAAAGATAAAATACTCTTCGTAACCCTTCGCGCGATTTATCAAGCAACCGTCGACCAATCTGAATTCGTTCAATTGGCGGTAATAAGAGGATACTGTCACATTCTTTTAAAATGGTTTCATGCATTTTTTCCCAGATCGGATTACCAGCAATCGATTGCGCAATCAGACCCTCTTCTCCTTTCAACAGCAGGATACGCGGATGCTCCTTGCCGGTAATGGTTTGCAACGAAACGGATTGCTGTGCAAAGCTGATTCCTGTAATGCATGTCAGCAATACAAATACGGTTAAACTTTTCAGGTAGTTCATGAATTATTAGTTTAAATACATTTTCTCAAAGTTAAATAAAAAATGGTTGTGATCCCTTTTGCAGGTCCTGCACCCATCTGTTTTACAATTTAACGGTTACGCTTTTCCCGGCATAAACGGTTTGAGGTAAACCGACAGATATTTCGCTGATCCCCTTTTCTTTATTCCATGAAGAAATAAAATGATCGCCACTGCTTTCGATCTTCTTATTAACAGTTAAATGAATTCTGCCCAGTTTTCGCGAAGGATCCGAAACCGAAATCTCTTTTAGGTTGGAGCCTTCTGTTATAGCCATTACAAGACCAGGACTATCTATGCCGATTTTCAAATCATTGCTAATCTGAATCTCACCGGATTGATAGAAGACTACCTGACAAATATTTGAATCCAACTGTTTTACTGCCTGAATGAAAGCAGTATTTGATAAAACTTCGATACTGCCTTTTTTACTGTATTGCTCCATCTGCTGTCGAGTGGTTGATGGAAAGACGATATATTCATAAGTTGAATCCTGTGGTTGTGATCCGTGATTTATCCAGAGTTTGAAAACCTCACTCGTAATTTCTTCTTTGGGTGAATCGGCCTGATGATTGATTTTATACCAGCTCCCGGTTTCGGCCTGAGCCGACAGGTTGACTTTCTGATGTTTGGGAAAAAGATAACCGATCCCATCATGCAAAATCCACCTTACATTATTCATTTCCTGAACACCTTGTTTAACGATTGTATTCCCATTCGCTCCATTTGCGATGACATCTCCACGCAATAAACACTGGTTCATTGTTGTCGCAACCGGTAATTTTGCATCTGAACTGATCCCTGCACCAAGACAAACATATTCATGATCGAAAAAGAACCATGCTTTCTTTGCATGCAAAGGGTCATGCGGGCTTTTGAAATCGAAAGCAACCGCTCCGGTTTTACCATTCGTAACCGCCCCAACAAAATCAGTGAGCCCTTTCTTTTGAATTTCTTTTTCCGAAGGGAGCGAAGGTTTCTGCACAATGGTTGTTCCGGGGATTTTCTGCCAGTCATAAACAGGTGAGATATTGTAATATTCATCCCCTTTGCATGAAATGTAATTGGTTCCGTCACCACGGTGATGGTTCATTAACCCTTCGCCGTTATAAGGTTCCTCCATATTGCAAATCCGCGATGAGTACATTCTGACCGATGTAAAGTAATCAGGACACTGGAATGTGAAATGTTCCGATTGCCAGTAAAAAGTACTGTGAGATAATGTCGTAATGGCCTCACCTTTTCGGATTTTTACAATTTCTTCCAATTCTGCCTTTCTGTAAGTTGTCGTACCAAGTAATCTTTCGGGTGTCGCTGTTCCAAAAGCAGGATGTCCGTCAAAACGGGTTATATCGCGGTTCATCGCTCCCGGATCGGGATATTTTCCGAAAACCATCATTTTGCAGATACCATCAAGGTAATAATCAATCAATTGTCGAAGAGGCTGATCGGAAAATTTGTACCGGGTACCCGCAACACTGGCCGCCCACTCGGCAAAAGCATCAGCATATCCCGTCCCGTAGGATAAGGTATTGTTCACCTTGTCTTCGCGGTGATGAAAACTAAAATCATACTGCATACCACGGCCGGTTGAGAATTTAATTTCGCCTTCAATAACCCGGATTACATCATTAAACTGAGCCTCATCATGATTAAAAAGACAAGTCTTGGCCAGGATACCGGCGATTTTGATACGGTCACCACTTGGGCGGGCACCAGTGGCATTCAAATTGGCACGGCCTACCATTGGTAAGGTTTTTGCAATTTGTTCCTTGCTAAGATCTTTATCCATGATCAGCAACATACTAACCAGTTGAGTTGGTGTACCGATCTGGTTCCACCACCAGTTTTCGCAAATAAAGTCATTGGCAAGCCAGTAATTGAGTGTCGAATCAATTATTTTCCTGAGCTTCTTATTGCCTTTAAAGGCGGAACCCTCTTTTTTGAACGCGCGGCTTAAGGCTACCATATTACTTAAGTGCCTTCCGTGTTCGAACCCTGTTTTGGAAACATCGGTATAGTTGATGTCGGGCCAGGTGCCATCCTCACGAATTGTATTCATCAGATGAATAATCTCGGCTTTGTTGATTTCAGGTTGCATCATCTCAGCCACAAACCGTTTCCTTAGAAGATCAAAATCGGAATTTGCCCCGGAAACCATGCCAAAGGAAAAAGTGCATAAAAATACAATGAAAAAAAAGCGATAATTTAAATTCTTCATCCGCAAATAGTTGGTTTTAGTATTTCGTTTAGCTTTCCCCCGCCTGATCCGATTCATTGGGGATCAATCGCGGGAATCAATTTTATTCCATTATTTTACATCGGCCTATTGATGCATAATAATCGTTTTTTCGGCACTGATTTTCTTATCTGATTTCAAATCTGTTCCGTTACCGGCATAACGATTTCGGAATACGTTAATATTTTTACCCGCATACGATTCCACTCCGAAACCGGCATTGTAATGAATCAGGTTATCATTGATCTTTACATTCCCCGAACCATTAAAAAGGTACTGGATCAAAATTCCATTTGCATCGTTGGCTTCCAGAAGATTCCCTGATACGGCAATTTCACGGCTTTCAGTGATCAGCAATCCAGACCATGCGTTTCGTGCCAGTTCGCAACTGGCTACGCTGACATCAATACATTCTGTCAATGCAATGCCACAACCATTTGGAGAAGTATCCATGCGGCTCTCCCTGATATCGATTTTTGAACAATGCGTTAAAAGCAGATTGTGCTGAAGCCTGGGACCAGGTACCACACTTGCACCATTTTCATTAAAATCGCAGCAGATTATATTCACATTAGTTGTAGCGTTGATAAATACACCGTTGTAGGTGCAGTTTTTTACTGTCAGATTCCGGAGTGTAATATTACTCATTTGATTTTCGTGCTGGCTCAGAAAAATAATCCCGCCACGATTGGCACCGCTTCTGTACGAACGACGGCTGTTTGGATCACTGCCCGGATCTGTATCCGGAGCCCCTTCCACTACAAGATCGCATATTGTGATATCGTGCATATCGTCGGATGCATTTACAACTGCATCGCGCAAACCTGAGGCGGGGTCGAGAAAGAGTACTGTTTCGAGGCCTTCACCCGAAAGGGTAATTCCTGAGGGTATTTTAAGCGTTGCGATAAGTTTATGGATCCCGGCCGTCGCGATCACCCAGCCATTTTTACCAGCCGCTTCATCGAGCGCGGTCTGTATGGATTGTCCTGGTGTTACGCGGATGGCATTACCGGGAGTTTTCGTAATTGCCAGATTCATTGCTCCTGCAGGATAGGCGATGGACGAAGGAGATATTGTGGCTAATGGATTTATCTTTTTTGATGGTGACCTGAATGCCGTAAGCACACTCCGGCTGGCTTTAGGCCGGGCGGAGTCAGCAGCCATTCCGGTATATGGAAGATCGATGCCTTGAGATGCATAGTGCCTGTAAACATATTCATAGTCGTCGCGGATGACTTTTGCCCGCTCCGAGATTTTACCGTAACACTGCGGCGTCTTTCCGTTCAGAAATTGTGCGGTATATTCGTAGCCTAAAGCAATCCGGTTATTGGCAACCGAAAATAAATCAACTCCCTGCGTCCATGCAACGCGTGCTGCTCCGGCAAATTCACCCAATCCAAGCTGAACATGACCCTGGTCGCGCATGCTTTCCTGGCACTGCCCGCTCGGATAAATGTATTTAAAAATGCTGCCGTTGACGGGTGAATGTAAAAAGTGATCAACGGCATTATTGAACATCTCGCGGTTATCTGTAAAAATGGCAATTGCCAGAATTGAATGAATGATCGCGCCGTCCCAGTTGCCATTGGCTTGCGGATAATAGAACCGCATCAGAGGATAATAAACGGTCATGAGCATCTGGCTGAACCGATCGATCTCATTCTGTTTCCAGCCCGAATCGGTATAACGGAGAATCTCAGCAGTATTGCACAAAAGGTGACCTGTCCATCCTGCGAGTAGCTTCGCATCATTATAATCAAAATCCCACAAAACAGGCGACCACTTGTTCAATGCTTCAATCGCCTTGTCTGCATAGGGACGATCGCCCGTGATGTACCAAATCAATGCGCAGTTGTAAGCAAGGTTAGACCCTTTTGATAAATCGTCGCCACCGATGTTCGGCTTGCCATAAGGACCCCTGACCACATGAGCAAAGGGTTTTATATCAAACTGAAGGTCGGTTGCAACCTTAAGACGGCCGAACGCTTCTTTCCATGGACTTTCCCCTGCAAGTACCTGCTTTTTCATATATTCCAGATCTGACAATGTCTGGTCTACACCGGGGTGAATAAATTTCCGCTCAGAGGAAGTTTGAGCAGAGCAGATAAAACCGATCAATACAAACAATATGCTTGAACACAATATTCTGGACATGATATAGTTTATCAAAGAAAAAGATAGCCGTTGATCCGGGATTTCTCCAATCAACGGCTATCTGTATAAAAATTATTACTTCATCAGGTATCGTTTAATGCTTATCGTCATGCTTGAAGCGGCGTTATTTACCGCATTAATATAGACATAAGCCCTGTATTTACCATCCGCAGTTTCTACCCATGTACCAGCCTGAGCTTTCAGATTGATCACAAAGTTAGGGGCGTTGGTAAAATCTACAACCTGAAAGTCAACATCATCAATATAAATACCATACTGCAAACGTGCAAGGTTGAAATCATTCAATGCCCATGTTTTTGACATTTTCGTAACCTTGTTGACACCTGCAGGAAGCGTAATTCCGGGAAGGTATTCAGCACTTGCACCGGGAGATGCGAGGGCATGGTTAAATGTAATTCCCGTAATCGCGCGGTATAAATAAACCAGGTCGATCTTATCAGCATTTGCAGCAGCTGTTGCAGCATCATAGATTGCCATATCAGCGATTGAAATATAACAAGCCTTATTATCAGTGGCAACAAGATCAAGTTTCATATCCATTTTAGTAATGGCATAAGGTCCCATAGAATAGGATACCGTTTGTCCATTGCTTGCTGTGGCAGAGAATGTAAACGAAACAGATTTTCCGCGTGCGGCTTCAGGAATCGTATAAAAAAACCGAAGTGTTGAAGCACAGGTGTCTTTTGTAAAAGTGACCACCGTTTTCGTGTCGGTTGTTACCGAAGGAGATCCAACTGTAATTCCAACATCCACTCCACTTGCTGAGGTATAAAACGACCTGTTTTCGAGATAGGTTCCAGTTGCGGCCGGAATGGTAGCCTCCACCTGCGCGGAGATAATTTTACCTTCTTTAGCCGGAAGAGCAATTGCATAGGCAAACTCGATGTTGTTCCCAACGATATTCGGGCCCAGCGTTCTTTTAATACAATCATTATTTAATCCTGTTTTGCCAACTGGGACAGTATATTCATCATTCTTACACGAATTAAAGAAAATGATTAATATCAGTGGGATTAAGCTAAAATATTTACGTTGCATAGTCTGTTGTTTTTAAAGTTTCGGTTGAACCGTAATATAGACCGTATATGTCTTTTTCACAATACGGTTACCCGAGATTACCGTATACTTTTTAGGATTCGCCAAATCGGAGAAATCAACCTTGCCTGTAATCTTAGGATCAAGTTTGGCATCGGTTACAAGCGAAAACTGTGGATACAGGTTTTTAAGATCAGTACCATAAAATACAACGGCATTAATGGTTAGGGCAGTCGTATCTATAACTGCAGCAGTAGTCCTAACCGTCTGGAAGTCGGCGCCAAGCAATTCAAAATTACTCACATAGCATTGTGCCCTTGTTGTAATTAAAAGACCGTCTTCGTCCACAGGATAATCCTTGGAACATCTAACCCATGCAAATATGATAAGTATCAGCGAAACTATTATTATTGAATATTTTTTCATTTCATCATTTTTTTAAACATTTTTCAATATCCTCAGAAGAAAAATTACATCCATGGTTTATTCTGGGTAAGATTTGGATTACGGTTACGTTCTCCCGGTGGAATCCTGAAAATATAACACTGTTGATAAGCCAACTCAGAAGAGTTCACAAAATACTGAGATTGGTTTGCACCGTTAGTATCAATTCTCCAGACTCCAAGGCCATAAGGTGGGCACCATACTCTTTCAATCGCTCTCCAGCGACGAAGGTCGAAACCGCGCTGTCCTTCTGCAAAAAGTTCAACAATACGCTCCTGCTCGATTGCAGAAAAAAACGATGCTTTGTCTCCTGTTTTTGAAGCAGCCAATACGGGTAAGTTACCGCGATGACGAACTTTATTGACCAGTGCAATAGCGTCTGCCTGCGGACCATTTACTTCGTTTGTAGCTTCGGCATACATGAGGTAAACATCAGCCAGACGCATAACAGGATAACTATAATCTCCTTCACTACGACCTTGACCGGCATAATTACGAAGGAATTTACGGAACACATAACCGGAGTTGGTTCCGTCTGTATTGTAAGTAATATAAGATACTCCGTTAATTGTAATGGTTGATGCCCAGGTTTTGTAAATAAAAGGACACATCCCAGTTGATTTCAGCGAAGCAAGACCAACACTCATTTCGTAATCCCACATAATGGATGATTTCATACGATAGTCGCGATTGGCATAACTTGCAGGATTTACTGCCGAATTAAGTTTAGTGCGGGCACCTGCCGCGGTTGGATTCGTTGGAATCAGCTTCGGTGCAAAGTCTCCGGTAATTGTTGATTGATATCTGTCGGCAATTTCATATCGCGGAGCAACCCAGCACTGTGACCCTTCATGTGAACGACCGGCAACATCACGCATCAATTCTTCACCCTGGTTGGTACCTGTTCCTCCATGAGTAAAAGCCATAATCAATTCAGGATCATTATTGGCAACAGGCATAAAGAGGTAAAAATAATTTGGAAGTACATCCGCATTACCCATTGTTCCTACATCACCTGGTTCTCCGCTCCGAAACAGTGTCAGACCATAATTGGTGATAACAGCATTGAAGTCAGCGGCAGCGGCAGTATAGGCTGCAGTTGCAGCATTGGCATCAGGTACAAATGTATCCAATTCAGGCCAACCGAATTTATTCCAGCAAGCCCAGTAAAGTTGTAATTTACCACGGAAAGCCAAAGCTGCAGGTTTCGCGGCACGACCGGAAACAGATGCTTTAATGGGCAATTTGTCAAATGCATAGGTAAAGTCTGCCATGATAGAATCTTTTATCTGAGCGATAGGGATTCTTTTAAGCGTCGATACTTCAGTATCTGAATAGATAATTTTTGAGAAATAAGGGACATCTCCCCACATGGAAATCAGGCGGAAATAAACCATACCACGAAGAAGACGAGCCTCACCAATAACAGCCTCAAGACCGGCAACAGAACTTGGTTTTGCCGTAGGTAGCATCTTCGTCACATTCTCAATAACATAATTTGTACGGTTTACACCTCCATAAAGGGAACTATACATCTTATCAAAGCTGCTGCCATATCCGTTTGGATTGTAGTTGCCGCCGTTATAGGCATCCCCAAGACGAAGATTACCACTTGTTGTACTGGTACCGCGGGTTCTCACATATTCACCGTGTCCGTCCATGTAATAATCCCTGTCAAATAAAGGTCTTACAGCCGAATAGGCTCCCATCAGAGCGGTAGTTGCATCAGCTTCCGTATTCCAAAAAGCTGAAGAAGGCAAGTCGACCGTAGGCTGCTGCTCAAGCAGATTCTTTGTGCATGAACTTGCAAAAAACGCCATTCCTGCGAACGCAGAGATAACTAATATTTTGTAATTTAACTTTTTCATAATTTCAGCTTATTTAAAAACCAACATTAATACCAATAGAGAACGACTTGTTCAGCGGATACAAATCGCTTGCATTTCCAATTCTTTCAGGGTCAAGACCTCTGAATTTTGTAAATGTTGCAAGGTTCTCTGCGGATGCGTAAATGCGTAAATTTTCAATAGACAGCTTCGACAATATTACCTTTGGAAGATTATATCCTAACTGAATGTTTTTAACGCGGATAAAGCTGAGGTCATCCAACCAGAAACTTGTCTGAGCAACGTTGTTTCCAAGACCGGCCAAACGTGGCCAAATACCTGTTGGATTGGAAACAGACCATGGATTGTTCCATTGTGTCCAGCTTGAAGCATAACGGGTTTGCGGAATATTCGTTGTGTTGTAACTGTTCAGCCAGTAGTCCTTGCGACCTGCAGAACCCTGCAACAAAATATTAAGGTCAAAACCCTTCCATGAACAACTTGTCGTCAAACCAAAGTTGGTAGTTGGACGGTCACGTTGAATATTAGTATTGGCCACCTGGTCGTTTCCGTCAATCTTGCCGTCGCCATTGACGTCTTTAAGAAGAAGGTCACCTGGAGATGCTCCCTGGGGTGTTGCATTATAAACATCCTGCCATGTTTTTGCAATACCCTTATCCTTGTATCCGTAAACAAAATGGTAAGGCATATTTAAGTATACATAGCCCCTGTCGAGATATCCGCTCCAGCTTTCAAGTTGCGTTGTATTGTACGAAACGTTGAGGTTAACTGAATAATGGAATTTATTAATGTCATCTTTCCATGTGATATTGCCTTCAAAACCACGGTTACGAAGGTTGCCAATGTTAACGCGTGGTGCAGTATAGGCACCGGTTAGCAGGTTCGACATCGAAGATGGCTGATTCATTCCTGAAGTCAGACGATCGTAATAGTCAAGCTCTGTTGTCAGATGATTATTCAGGAAGCCAAGGTCCAAACCAGCATTAAACACTGTGGTCGTTTCCCACGAAAGAGACTGGTTTGTCATCTTCTGACTGATAAAACCGTTGACAATAGTACCGCCAGTCATATAGGCACTTGCACCAAGTGTGGGCTGTTGTTCATAACGACCAACACCACTGTTGTTACCTAAACTACCATAAGAGACTCGGAACTTACCGCTGTTTAACCATCTTTCGGTATATTTTTTCAGAAAATCTTCCTGGGTAAAACGCCAGCCAAGAGCGGCTGATGGGAAAAAACCAAACTGGTGACCGGGAAGAAATTTCGAAGATCCGTCATAACGACAGTTTGCCTCAAATAAATATTTGTCGTAGGCCGAATAATTTAATCTTCCAATATAGGAACGAAGACCTTCAGTACCTGAATTACCGCCGGTTGTCTGGATTGTTGTCAACGCCGCGTCAATTTCATGAAGCGTCGGATAAAGACGGTCATTTCGCGATGCAGATTCAAAACGGTCGTACCAGAATTCTTCACTATAAACGAACAAAGCACTTAAGTCGTGATGTTTGGCAATGGAAGTATGATAACTTAGACTGCTGTTCAGCTGTGTTTTATAACCTGTCTTTGTTTCGTTGCTAATTCCTGCGTTGGCGCCAACATAGACGCGTGATCCAAATGCCTTTGTCTGAAAATTATAGGCCGTGTTTGGAGTGGCAGCCGACCATAAGAATTGGTTGTAATAGTTCAGCGAATAATCAATGCGGGCCGTTAAACCCTTAATTGGTGACCAGTCGCCATAGATACTTGTATTGGCTTCCTGACGGTTTTGATGATTGAGGTTATTGATATAGTTCGTATATGGATTATATGCCTGCGGATCTTCACTATAAGCCATTACTCCGCCATAATTGCCAGTAACAGGATCGTAAGGAGTAATCCCTGAAATTGCATACTGCATATCATATCCGGCCGTATTTGTGGCTGTCGGATCGGTGAATCCCTGTGACCAGAAATAGGTGTATTTTGACCAGTTACCTGCAAACTTAACGCCAATGTTGATATTATCACGTACTTTATAGTCGTAATTGAAACGGGCATTGTATCGTGAAAAATCATTATTGATCTGTAAGCCCTTCTGATCCATAACTCCTATTGAGATATAGAAGTTTGATTTCTCATTGCTTCCTGAAACAGAAAGATCATAATGCTGAACTTCACCATTCCGCATAATGATATTCCACCAGTCAGTGCTTGGATACTGTAAAGGATTGATCATTCCCAAAGCCATCCACTGGTCAATGGTACCGTCTTTATAGGTGGAATTTGCACGAAGTGTATTGACGGCATTGGCGCGTTGTTCGAGCGTGAGTGCACGTGGATAGTCAGCCATAAAGTCATAGGCTTTTGTTGGAGTTTCACTTGCATATGAACTCGAAAAATTGATTGATGTTTTGCCCTGACCCTTACCCGATTTGGTAGTGATTAGTATAACGCCGTTCGCAGCACGCGAACCATAAACAGCTGATGAAGCTGCATCTTTCAAAACGGAGATGCTTTCGACATCATTCATGTTTATCCTGTTGATGTCAACATCAGGCATACCATCTACAACAACTAACGGAGATGCCGAGTTAATCGTACCCAATCCGCGGATGATCATTGTTGCCTGGTCGTTTCCTGCCATACCTGATGATTGGGTAACTGCAAGACCCGGAATCAAACCCGACATCCCTGAAGATAAATTCGTCAGCGACCGGCTGGTGAGCTTTTCATCAATTTTAACCGAAGAAACAGCACCGGTGAGATTTACTTTCTTTTGGGTACCGAAACCAACGACAACAACCTCCTCAACGCCAATCACATCTGCAGCCATAACAACTGACAATGTTGTACTTGCACCTAAAGTTATCTCCTGGGGAATTAACCCCACAAAAGAAAACACCAAAGTTTTGGCATTTGCAGGCACAGAGATCGAAAACTTCCCATCGAAATCAGTGATTGTTCCAACGTTCAGTCCTTTAATAACAACCGACACCCCCGGAATGGAACTACCATTCTGCTCGGTGACCTTTCCGGAGTACATCTTATTCTGTGCCATTGCTGATAGACCAGCAAGCAGCCAGGGAATAAGAATCATTAGTAATTTTAAAAATAACCGTTTTCTTTTCATAGTTTGATAATTAATAATACATAAGACTTCTATTTGTTGATTTAATTAAGTTTTTTGAAGTTTTTCTGGCGTAAAAGTGCCTCCAGGTAATAGTAGTCGGCATAATTAATCGGGACATCAATTTCAGAATTGTGAGGAAATGAACCCGTTGAATGACCAAGCAGAAATCCCTTATTCTCACCAGGTTTTGATGAATAAATTTCATTCAGGCTGTTCAATATCTGCTCTGCAGAATTGATATAGGATGCTTTTTTTTCAGGAACAAACTGAGCCAATTCATAAAGAGCTGAAGCAGTTATTGCTGCTGCAGAAACATCCCTTGGTTTCGCAAGCGATGCAGGTGCATCAAAATCCCAGTAAGGTATTTTGTCAGTCGGAAGATTAGGATGTTGGAGGATATAATCAGCAATTTTTTCAGCCTGGTAGAGAAAACTCAAGATCCCTGTTTCACGGTAACACATCGAGTAACCATATAATCCCCAGGCCTGACCACGTGACCATGCTGATGCATCTGAATATCCCTGATGGGTATTTTTCTTAATTACAGCACCGGTGATCGTATCGTAATCAACAACGTGAAACGAACTGTTGTCTGCCCTGAAATGGTTTGCGAGTGTAGTTTCAGCATGTTTTACTGCAATATTATAATAGAGTTGATCACCTGTTTGCTTTGAAGCCCAGAAGAGGAGTTCAAGGTTGATCATATTATCAATAATTACCGGGAATTGCCATTTGTCGCGGTTATGATCCCACGAACGAATTGCGCCAACCTTTTCATTAAAACGGGTTGTGAGTGTTTTAGCCGCCTGAATCAAAATATCGCGATAGGCAGAATCCCTTGTAATACGGTAACCCTGGCCAAAGCTGCTCATCATTTTAAACCCCATATCGTGGGTATCACCGTTGAACTTCTCCTTTTCGAGCGGCATTGTGAACTCACGTGCCAGCTGTTTCAAACCAGCATCACCTGTCAGATCAGAAGCCAGCCACAGCGAACCAGCATAGAATCCACTGCACCAATCTTTTGATGAAACTATTTTTAAAGATCCGTCGCTATTAAGGCTTCTGACAGAAACAAAATCTTTACCCGAATTGCCTGTCCTGGCTTTCGCATCGTTAAAATTTACTGATAAAAAATTTAGCTGATTTTTAATCTGGCTGAGAGAAACGCTTTCAAGTTTATGACCTGACTGACATGAGGCAAGCAAAAAAAACACAATAGCAAGGGGTAATACCAGCTTTATAAGGCGCATAATTGTTAGTAGTTAATCCGGGTTTAGTCGTTTGGGATATATAATCTCCGGTTCAAAAGTAGGTTTGTGATTATTTTACAACGAACAACCATGTTGCAAATTCTATCAATTATGTGCCATCCTGTAAAGGATGTCTCAATATTGGGACATTAGTTAAAAAATGTATAATTCCGTTTCTGTAGAAGTACCTGAATGATTACTTTCGCATTCTTGAAAACTGATAATATTGGGATAACCTTAACCCGACCGAAACATTTTCTTATTACTATTGTCAGCGACGACAATTTCAGTCATGCAAATTATCC
The DNA here is from genome assembly GCA_025363795.1 of Mariniphaga sp. Taxonomy (GTDB): domain Bacteria; phylum Bacteroidota; class Bacteroidia; order Bacteroidales; family Prolixibacteraceae; genus JAAFHB01. The sequence goes on from JANYLE010000300.1 coordinate 20,625, forward strand.
GGGAGAATTATGTATCTAAACTTCTTAAGCAGATCAGTTATTAAAAGCTCCAGGCTTTTGATTGCTCCGCTTTTTTTATTCCAGTTAATCCTGTTGCTCTTGATAAGGAATCCTGCTTATGCGATGCCCGACGATCTAAAAATAAAGCAGATTTCTCCTGAAGGTGGTTTTACTTTTGAAGCCCTTAGTTCCATATGTGAAGATAAATACGGTTTTATCTGGTTTGCTTCGAATAATGGCGCTTATCGTTACAATTCAGTAGAAACGGTTAAATTTATCAATTCCCCCGATGATAAAACATCGCTGCCCGGAAACTACATCCGGTCACTCTATCTGGATATGAAGCATGAGCTCTGGATATCTACAGATCATGGCCTGTCTATGTTCGACTATCAATGCGAATGCTTCAAAAGGTATCAGTTTCACGACGCGGAGGGTAACCCAAAAGGTTTGAATGTCTATCAAATCTTTCAAACCGCCGACAGTTCATATTGGATGATAGATAGTTCCGGATTTTCACACATTGATTTTAAAACAAATACAGTTTCCTATCTGAAAATACCTGATGCTCAAAAAAACGACCTTATCCGCATAGCCGCAAAATCGGAGAAAGATGAACGGATATGGCTTGGAGGAACAAATGGAGGGGTTTATTATTGCGATCCTCCCTACCAAAAAATTGTTTTTTTTTCACATTCAAGAGATCAGAATGTAATTGCCATTTTACCTGACGGCGACAAAATATGGATAGGCTACGATTGGGGAGGAGCAGACCTTTTCACACGTCAGGGAGTTTTAACAGACCATTTCGATGATAAAATAGAAGGGAAAAATAAAATTCCGAGCTCACGCGTGCGGACGATCTTCAAATATAAAAACGAAATCTGGCTGGGCACATTCAAAGGATTGGTCCGGGTGAATGAGAATGGCATCGAAGTGGTTGAGAAAGAAAATTATACCGGATTAACAAACAACAGCATTTACCAGATATACCGTGATTCCAGGAATGGGATATGGATCGGCACCTGGTCGGGAGGATTGGGTTATATCAATGAATGGTCGAACAATTTCGAACACTTCAAACGCGAATCGAACAATAATTCACTTAGTGATAATGTAATAAGCAGCTTTGAAGAAACGGAAGACGGTAAGATCATTATTGCAACAGAAGAAGGTCATTTGAATTACCTGGACCGTTCCAACCATCAGATAACCGATGTCAGAATAAAGGGGCCCGGCGGAATCGTCAACCATATCAAAACATTGTGTATTGATAAAAATGGAACGTTGTGGATCGGAACATTCGCCAGCGGTGTTTTCTATAAGCTCAAGGGGGCAAAGGATTTCCAAAAATTTAACCTGATTGATGATTTTATTGAGCAGTTTTATGACATCATTGGTACCGGCGAGGGATTATGGTTTGCCTCTTCTATCAGAGGTTTATTTTATTACGATTATCAAAAACGTCAGGTCAAACATTATTCCTTAAACAATACAGATCCCGGATCATTGTCCTCCAATGCCGTGAGGACCCTTCTGGAAGACTCAAAAGGGAATATATGGATCGGTTCGGGCAATGGCCTTAATAGAAAAGACAAGGGCTCTGAGCGTTTCGTCAGGTTCTTTTACAATCCGGATGAGAAAAACAGGATCAGCAGCAATAATATCTATTCCCTGTTTGAAGATTCAAAACAAAACATCTGGATTGGAACTGCAGGTGGCGGCGTCACGATTTACGATCCAAAGACAACTATCTTCTCGCAACTTTCGAAAAAGGACGGCCTGCCGGGAAATGATGTCCATGGAATACTTGAAGACAATACCGGTGTAATCTGGATGAGTACCGAAAACGGAATATCTGCTTATTCACCGGCAACAAAAAAATTTAGGAATTTCGATTATAACGATGGCCTCCAGGGAAATCAGTTTAATCCGGGTGCTGCTTTCAAAGCCCGTAATGGGGATTTATTTTTCGGAGGATCGAATGGATTTACAAGGTTCGATCCCGCGCAGATAAAGGGAAATCCTGTTGCACCAAAAGCATATATCACCGGTATTGAGATCAACAACCAGGCTGCCAATCAGATGAGTGATCCAACGTTGCTTAAACAATCGATAATAACCCGCGATCATCTCGAATTAAACTACAATGAAAATTCATTGAGATTCACCTTTGTTGCCAATAATTTCCTTTTGCCTCAAAAGAACAGATTCAAATACCGCCTGACGGGATATAATCCAAAATGGATTGAAATCCAAAGAGATAACGAAGCAACTTTCACCAAGATCCCGCCAGGAAATTACACTTTTGAAGTAAAAGCAGCCAATAACGACGGTAAATGGAACGATACACCGACACAACTTCAGATCACCATCCACCCTCCCATCTGGAGGACCGTTTATGCCTACATTTTTTACCTGTTGATTTTGCTGGTGATCTTCTATTTTGTACAACGTGAATTTCTCATCCGGCACAGGCTTAAGAACTCAATCCTGCACGAGCGGATTCAGCGTGAAAACGAAGAGAAACTTCACCAGTTAAAACTCCATTTCTTCACAAATATATCGCACGAATTCCGGACTCCGCTGACCTTGATTCTGTCGCCGCTTTCGCTGCTTAAAAAGAAATTGTCGGGACAAGAGGAACCGCTTGAACACCTGACGATGATCGAAAACAATGCCAACCGCTTGCTCCGGTTAGTCAATCAGATTCTGGATATACGCAAAATCGAACTTGGGAAAATGGATTTTCAGCCGCAACATTTCGATATTGTGGCGCTTTGCCAGGAGGTGTTCCAATGTTTTTCGTTGCAGGACAACGACCGGAAAATTAGTTTCAACTTTGAATCGGACTTTTCATCGTTGTTTATAATGATTGAGCCTGACAAAATCGATAAACTGATCTTCAACCTGCTTTCGAATGCCATAAAATACACGCCCGATGAAGGTGTTATTCGACTTTCGATTAAAAGTCCCAACTGGAAACCCGAGACAATCAAAAAGCCTTACCATTATGCAACGGGCAATGCGATTGATAACGGGTACATTACGATTACTGTTGAAAATGAAGGTCCGGGAATTAAACCGTCAGACCTTCCGAATATCTTCGATCGGTTTTACCAGGCGCCGGGACAAATTGCCGGTACGGGCATCGGATTGCATCTTTGCAGCGAATACATTATCATGCATCATGGCCAGATAGAAGTTTTTACGGGTGAAAATATGGGCGCATCCTTTTTTGTCCGTCTCCCGATATCGCAGGAAGAAATCGAAAAAGGGGTTCAGGGAGAACTATTCCAGACTTCCGTCTGTGAAGCGCGCGAAATTCATTCGTTACCTGACCCTCACGCTGTTTTGAAGGCTGAAAAAGAGATCACCATTCTTGTTGTTGAAGACAACAAAGAAATGCAAAGATTTCTGAACACCATATTAAGCGACACTTACAATGTGGTGACGGCCGATAATGGGAATGAGGGGATCGTCAAAGTTGGTGAATCGGACCCCGATCTTGTAATTACTGACGTGATGATGCCCGGAATAAATGGAATTGAGTTTTGCCGGATCCTGAAAACAGATATCAATACCAGTCATATACCCATTCTGATGCTAACCGCTCTTTCGTCAGTTGAGAGCCAGCTGGAAGGATTCGAAACCGGTGCCGATGATTATATTGTGAAACCATTTGATGACCGGATACTGACACTGAGAATTCGCAATTTGCTCGATTCGAGAAGAATATTGCGTGAGAAATTTACAAATTCACATGGTGAATGGCGCGAAGCGATGCGAAAACTTCAACCCGATCGTGAATTACTCGAAAAGGCAACCTCAATCATTGAGCATCACATTACGGATTTGGTATTTACAGTCGATATGCTGGCTTCGGAATTAAACCTAAGCAGAAGTTCACTGCACCGCAAACTAAAGGCGCTAACCAACCAGTCGGCGACCGAATTTATTAAATTCGTGAAGATTAATAGGTCAATCATGCTTATTGAGGATGGCATGACGAATATCGATGAGATCTGCTTTAAAGTCGGGTTCAATTCACACTCTTATTATTCGATGTGCTTCAAAAAACAACTTGGACAAACACCTTCTGAATACATCAACCGGATAAAAAGGGAATCAAAAGAATAAATTAATTGACCATCCTGCGGCAGGGATTGGCAGAGATGGCCGCCCTGTCGTCTCTGCAACCCAAAAGAATCAACACCACGAATAATGTTTCACAAACAGCGTATTATCAAGACTCAATATAAATAATAAAAATTGACAAGCTTGAAATAACAATTAAGTCAGTAAGCATTAAGGATTAAGTCTTAATGAATATTTTTTTTAAATAAAATGCATAATTGATGAACCTTTAATTTTTTTTAGCGTATAAGAAAGCATGTTCACCTAAAACATATTAATCAAACGCTGTTTTTATACACTAAACTAAATTTAATCGTCATGTCAATGAATTTATCAACAAGCCGCGCGTCGAATGTAGCCAATCTCGAATCGCTCATTTCCTCTTGTTCAGGTTTTGGAGAATCTTTTAATCCATCACAACCCACGATTACAATTGAAGCAATGAAAGATATTTTAGCCGAAGGGAAAAATGCCTTACGGTTATTAAATATCGCGATACCGTATTCTAAAAATGCAAAAACTGCAAGGGATAATGGATTTAGTTTATTGTACAAACTCGCTACGCGGGTCGTAAATGCCTTTGAGGTAAATATACACAACGAACAATCGCAGGCACAGTTCCGGTCACTAAACCGTGCGTTGCAGGGAACAAAACTCAAATCGAAGAAAGCCCCTGCAGTAAAAACAGAAACAGACCCCGAGGTCAAAGAGAATGTAAAGCACAAATCAGATTTTGATAACCGACTCGAGTCATTCGATAGTTTTATCCAGTTTTTAGCCACTTTTCCGGCTTATGCACCCAACGAACCCGAATTGACAGTGGCAGGTCTCACAAACTTTTACAATGACTTAAAAAATAAAGTTTCGGACGAAGTCAACGCGGAAACCGCATTAAAAAACGCACGCATTAACCGGGATGTAACATTGTATACACCCGTAACCGGATTAGCGTTAGTGGGTAAAAATGCAAAGAGCTACGTTAAATCGGCTTATGGACCCAATAGCCCGCAGTATAAGCAAATCTCAAAATTAAAATTCACCACTCATAAAATATAGCAATCGGTCGTTTCAATTCTAAAGGTAGATTTTTTTGGTTGGTTTGGTTAGAACTGCGGTTATCAGTCAGATGGTCGCAGTTCTTTTTTTGTCGCACTAATAATCTTCAACATTATAAATTTGTTTGAAAAACCATTATGACTGAATAACCAGCTATGATGAGGCAATAGATAAGGACAATTACACAATAATCAGGGACGATGAGGCAATATACATGGACGATGAATGAATAACCAGGCGTGATGAGACAATAGACAAGGACAATTACACAATAACCAGGCACGATGAGGGAATAGATGGACACGATGAATGAATAACCAGGCACGATGAGGGAATAGATAAGGACGATGACCCAATAAATAGTCGCAAATCTTCATCAAATAGCCTGGGTGAATGGGTAAACTTCCCGGTGCAACTTTAGCTGCCAAAATCTGTTATTATAATTGCTTACAGATCGTAAGCAATAAAACAATTGGATTGTTCCGCTAATCAATGTTAAGGAACAAAATATTCCTATTTTTGCAAAACAATCTTTTCCATAGATATGGTTAAAGATTTAAAAGACAATAGTTTTAAATAACTAAAATGAGCTTGAAATGAAGGTATTTAAATTTGGTGGAACTTCTGTCGGAACTGTTGAAACGATGAAGACAGTGATGAACCTTATTGCCGATGGAGAACAAAAGCTGGTCGTATTATCGGCAATGGCCGGGACAACCAATAAGCTGGTCGAAATTTCCGATTATCTTTCAAAAAAGAACAAGGAATCGGCGTTGGGTATGATCAATTCCCTTGAAAAAAAATACTACAATGTTGTATTTGATCTCTATACCACCAAGGAGATGAAAGAGCAGGGGAAACGGGTATTGGCAGAACGGTTTGATTTTATTAAGTCGTTCACATCAGGTGTATTTCCCGAACATGGGGGTCGTGCTTTATTGGCCCAGGGCGAGTTGATTTCAACCGCTTTGTTCACGTTGCTGATGCAGGAATCAGGGCATAACGCGTTGCTGTTACCTGCCCTCGAATTCATGAAGATCGATGACGATAAAATGCCCGATAATTATTACATCAAGGATAAGCTCAATGCACTGATAAAAAGCTCGCCGAAAGCCGATTATTATATCACACAAGGTTTTATCTGTCTGAATGAAGCGGGCGAGATTGATAATCTTCAGCGTGGTGGTTCCGATTATACGGCAACGTTGATCGGTGCTGCAATTAACAGCGAAGAGGTGCAGATCTGGACAGATATCGACGGGTTTCATGATAATGATCCGCGCTACGTCGAAAATACGCGAAAAGTTGACACACTTTCGTTCAATGAAGCCTCTGAGCTGGCCTATTTTGGCGCGAAGATCCTTCATCCTCAGACGGTATTGCCTGCCATGATGAATGGCATTCCCGTAAGGCTCAAAAATACAATGAACCCACCCGATCCGGGAACACTGATCACCTCGCACAGCAAGACGAAAGGGATTAAAGCAGTTGCTGCCAAAGATGGTATCACTGCGATTAAGATCCGATCGGGACGAATGCTGAATGCTTACGGATTTACCAAGAATATTTTCGAGATTTTCGAATTCTTCAAAACCTCGATCGATATGATCACCACTTCGGAAGTGGCCGTATCGCTGACAATTGATGATCCAAAACACCTTGACGAGATTGTGGCGGAACTCAAAGAATATGGGAAAGTTGAAATTGACCGTAATCAGACCATTGTCTGTATTGTTGGAAATATGATCGCAGAAGAGAAGGGATTTGCAGCCAAGGTATTCACCGCTTTGTCGGATATTCCGATCCGGATGATCTCTTACGGCGGCAGCCGGAACAATATCTCGGTGCTTGTTAATACCAACGACAAAAAAGCAACGCTTCAGGCGTTAAGCAGCAAACTGTTGAATTCGGAAAATCCGGACTGAAACAGTTAATCTGATATACGTGGGAATAGGGAAAAGGGCTGAAAAGAAATTGACGGCTGTCTTTTCCCTTTTTTAGTGATTTAAAACAGGATTTCATCCAAACGATCGAATACAACTGCACCTGAACTTAGCAGCCTTTCCTTTGACTGGTGTCCCTGGGCAACCAACACACAACTGCAACCAATAGCGAGGGCCACATCATAATCGTGTGTCGTATCGCCGATCAAAAGTGTCCGTTCGGGATCCAATCCTCGTTCAACGATCAACGACTTGCCATTTTCAACCTTCGATTTTGCATAATGGTCACTTAACCCGCACAAATCTTCAAAGAAACTGCTGATTCCGTTATCATTTACGGTCTTTTCGAGTGTCTGCTGTTCCATTGCAGAAAGAATAAACTGGCGGTAACCACGCTGCTGTAACCGACTGAGTAATGGTATTACGTCTTCGTGCAGGCCACAAGCTTCCACGGCTTTATTGTAAATGGCAATAAACTGGGATGCGGAGATTTCGAAAGGTTCGTTCTTCAGGTCGAACCCGATCTGCTCGTAATAATCCTGAACCGGGAACATAAAAACATCAAGGTAACGCTCAAGATTAAGCGGAATCAATTTCCGGTCACGTAACAACTGATTGATGGAATCTATTGCAATATGAACATCGTTCAGCAAGGTGCCGTTCCAGTCCCAGATGATGGCATCAAATCTCACTTCTGACTTTCCTGGCAACAGTTTTCGAAACTAAAAACAGGAGTTGAATACATTTTCAGCCATAATTCCATGGCCTCTTCCCGGTCTTCATTCACAAGCTTCAAACGTTGGTGGGTTAATTCAATAAATAAACGCTGTTCCTCTGTCGTATATTGGTCGACATATTTATTGCAATTATAGTATAAGTCGTAGGCGATATAGTTGTTGGGATAAAGTTGGTAGTTTTTATAAATCTGGTTATCGATGTATTCAGCGAACCGTTTTAACCGGTCATTGATGGTTCCCTCTTTTGATAAACCTTTCAATGCACTGCGACCTATTGGCTTACCAAACTGGATCTGAATCCTCCCCTTTTGGTTTTTCAAGCCGCTGACCATACTCAGCAAATCGTCTTTCTCCGTTTTCTGAAAACAGGGATCTGCCTGACGTTTCAACAGCTCTGCCACTTTTTCATTACCGCATGGTTCAATTTCGTAAGAGATCGCCATCGGAACAATGCGCAATTCCTGAAATCCCCGGACAAACTTTTGTTTGTTCGACATATTCAACATTTTCAATAATGCCGGTGATGTTTGATCAAACCCGTCTTTTGAACGTCCTTCGCGCTGGGCAATCCAGATTGAATTTCCGTTATTGATAATTGTTTGCCTGATATAAGAGGAAAGAAGCTTTGAAGCACCGAGCATTTGCCTGACCGGGATATTCCTTTTCACGATAAATGAGCGGTTGATCCTTGATAAATCCTCAATCCACTGATAAACGAGAAGGTTGCTTCCAATGGCAATTTCTGTAGTAGTATAACCGAATTTGTACATTTCTACATTGAGTAATGCAGAATCAAGAACGATATCGCGATGATTGGAAATAAACAAATAACTCTGATCTTTCTCGAGGTGTTCAAGACCTCCGATGGTTAATCCCTGAGTACTCGATTTAAGGATGTTTTCCAAAAAAGGGACCATGAACCTCCGTTGGAATGCTTCGACATCCCTGGTTTGAAGCATTGCTTCCCTGATTTCGTGAATTTTGGCCTCATTAACAAACAGGTTATTCAGCACCCTTTCAAACACGGGATCCGCCAATAACCTGGCCATGACTTCGGGAACTTCCTCATCACGATAAGGCCTTATTTCATCGTACTCATTCGAAACCAACATATATTTGTAGTTTTATTACTCTTTAGTAGGCAAAACAAATGTACAAAAATAGCTGTTCGGGCGAATATCTGTTGATAAATCTTAAAATAGACACAAAAAATCCTTTAACTAACTGATTTAAAATAACAAAAATCACATCTTCTGCCCTCTGATTAAATCAAAACCTGTAATAAAGCAAGGCTCTGAGTTCCGTTCGGTTGTTTCCCATCGTCACATCGTTACCTGAACCCCACTCTGATGCTCCTTCATGAATTGTACAGCCTGCTTTCAGATAAACAGTGATCAGGGAAACCGGGCGCCATTTTAAATTGACATAAATCCTGTGTCCTTTCCCATGAAACTCGGGGATTGAGAAACTATACAACAAATCATTCTCGTAAGTATAGATACGTGAATTGTAACCGTCTGTGGAAAAATACGCATATCTCAGCCATAGCTTCAAACTGCTGACCGGTGAATATACAATATCCTGAAAAGCAAGATATCCATCCTCATGTTGGTCGTTAAAGGAATAACCGGCATATTCAACTCTTGTACGAAGGGTGAAATTCTCACTGATTTCATATTCTGCATGAATCCTGAGCTTTGTCGTCACTTCATCATAATCATCTGCAACACCAGTAATACTACCAGCTTTCTGAGGTTTCGATTCATACTTCCCCTTTACATAAACTGAAAATCTCCTGGATAACGCCAACTCAACCTGGGCCATATAATCGCTCCCGCTTTCGGGTGCCATTGTACTGTAAGTCAACCATGGGAAATGGTAAATATCAACATAGCAGGAGATCTTCAACTTTGGAAGCGGGTATAGCATCACGCCTGTATAAAGCCCGCTTTCGTTGCGGTTTCCCGAACTCTCGCTCAGCGAGGTTCCATAGAAGGTGTGAAACCCGGGATCAAAATAGCGGTAGTAAACCGCCCAGCTAATCTGCGGATGTGCATGCCAGACAATTCCCTGGACACCACCGGGCTTCATGCTCTTTGATAATCCTGCTTCACCAAAAAACTGAATTCCGGGCAGCGCTAACTGATAATCGATGCCGCCGTTAAAGTTCTCACTGCCCGAAAAGCTTTTTGCCTTATAAGGTGAAGTTCCGGCTTCCATGGGGATATTAAACTTTTGAAACGCAAACAAAGCTCCGACTCGGAACCTGCTAAATGTCAATTCGCTGTAACCGCCTGCAATTTGCTCGTTGACACTTTTCTCGTCCTCTATTTCGGAGGAAGTCCTGTGATAACCGGAGGTTTGAAGCGATGTAAAATACCGGGAATTGGCTTCAGTATCTGAAATGACATTCGCATCCCTGTTTTTATTTGAATAGAAAAGCATCAGTTTAAACGGACCGCTTCCCAACGTTGTGGAGATCCCTCTGAAGAAACGATTTTCGTCAGTCGAAGTATAGGGCCGTACCCCCTGACTAAATTTCATAATTCCCAACACTTCGCCCGATTTCCCCATCCCGGAACCTGTCCAGAAACTCACACCCTGGCCGAACCGAAGCAGGTAATCACCCACGGTCACCTGGCGGATAAAGCCCTTCCCTTTCCACGAAAGAAAGCCCGAATAGTAATCAAACCCAAGCTTATTACTTCCTTTGAAAAATGCTTCACCAGCATCGTGGTCTGTAATTAATCCCAATTCAAATTTCCCGGGAATTTCGAGGTGATAACGATTATATAAAGAGACCGGCA